>JANYKF010000142.1 GCA_025361665.1 Clostridiaceae bacterium | reverse complement strand
GAAAAGCGCAATGGCAACAGGTGGAGCCCAAGTTTCAAACACTGTCCGGCCAGGGCGCGCTGACACTCGATGTACCGGATGACAGCCCCATGATTGCGTACCAGCTGCGCATGCAGCAGGAAAACCCCGTTCCGGGGCTATTGCCGCTGTCCTGCATTCATCGGGACAACCGGATCATGCTGTCATGGCGCATCACTTCCCTGCAGCCGCTTTCCCTCCTTTTTGAACGGCGTTGCTGGACAGTTCCTGACATGATGCATCTGATTCGGCAGTTGTACCGGATTCTCTTTCGCCTGGAAGACCTTTTGCTGGATGAAGCACGCCTATTGCTGGACAACCGCTATATGATGATTGACCCGGTTTCCATGGAACTGCATCTGGCCTATGTTCCACTTGATGGCTGCTGTTTCGGCGAAAACCCGGTCAGGCTTCTCCTGCAGCGATGGGTCATGGGAGATTGCCGTCTGGCTGATGGTGAATCAGGCGGACTTACGAAACTGGTCAAGCTGCTCAATGCTCCGGACTTCCACTGGACCCGTCTTGAGGCTATCTGCAGTGAGCTGCGTCTGCAGGAGAATCAGCCAAGTCCGGATGGATCCATTCGAACACAAGGTTCTACCCGGATGAACGGGGTCACTCAGACAAACACGTTTGTCAATGACAATGAAGTCATTCAAAAAAAAGAGCCATTCAAAAAAGCCGATGCGTCTTCCACGCGGATATCTGCTTTGAGAAATGACCAGGCTCAGAACGGTGGATTAAGCAGAAAAGTCGAAACCCCCATGCCTGGAAATCCGTATGGGAACAGGCTGGACATGTCCATTCGGCTTCCATGGAAAGTAGGAATCCCGGTCAATCGGGAATCAGCAGGGAGAAGCGGGAAAGCGGGCCTTCTTCGAAAGATCGTGCTGCAGGCGGTTGTCTTGCTTTTGCTGGCTGTCGCATGGTCCGAAGGGCTGCTGCGCGTGAAGGGGAGCGATGGGGTATCGGCATGGGTGGGAATGGCACTTGTGGTGATGGCACTGGAAGCCTTTGCCTTTCTGCAGGGGCCAAGGGAAAACCCCGGTGGGAAAGCTGTTTCGCACAGTCCAAGCGCAGGGTTGAGAGAGCCATCTGGCTCGGGATACGGGCTGCCTGTACAAGACGTTGCTGTCAACCTGCCTGACAGGATTGAATCCGCATGTCCAAGCCCGGCTCAATTGGCAAGAAGTGCTTCTGCACCGGGCATACGCGGCATCGGAACCGAATCTGCGGCCGATATCGCGACTGAGGACATCAACAAACTCAGCCAGACTCAGCTGTTGCCTGTCGGAAATGGATGGCACCTGCAATATCTGCGTCCGAATGGCAGGCAGGCCAGGATGGATCTGACCGGCATGCCTTTTTTGCTTGGACGATTTCGGGATCAAGTGGATGGATTCCTGGAACATCCCGCCGTCGGCAAAATTCATGCCGAAATCCGTGAAACCGACGATGGGATGTGCATTGTCGATCTCAATTCAAGAAATGGCACCCATGTCAACGGAAATAGACTTGAACCCTATCATGCTGTTCCGCTGTCACCAGGAGACGTAATCCGGCTGGCCAATGAGGAATTGGTTCTTGCATGCGAGGTTGAGGGTATCCTTTCTCATTTCCAGTGATATAATGGATTTGAGTGCTTTGGAAACCGTTACAAAGGACATGCAGGGTATATGGCCATACCTGAACAGGCACCTCACGGATGGAGGTCTTCCGCATGAAAGATATCTCAGGGAACAAGACTTCTGGCAGCACCCATTCAAAACAGAAACTGGATGTGCTCGAACTCGCGCTCTTTTGCCATCAGTTTGCGCTTGTGATAAAATCGGGCATTCATCCGGTTGAAGGGATTCCCCTGATTGCCGGTGAAATGGTCAACCCTCTTTTGAAAACTGCTTTGACAAATGCCGGAAATGCCGTCGTCAAAGGTGACCCGCTCAGCATTGCGTTGGGAGATTCGAACATATTCCCGGCATACATGATTTCAATGATTCGTCTCGGCGAGGCAACCGGCAAACTGGAAAACATCATGGAGAACCTCAGCATCTTCTATGAAAAAGAGGATCGTCTCTCCAAGAGGCTGCGCAGCGCCATTGCGTATCCGCTGCTCCTGCTGGTCCTGATGCTTGGCGTCATCGTGCTGCTGATTGTGGAAGTTCTCCCGATGTTTGCGAAAATTCTCGCCTCGCTGGGCGGTGATTTGCCGGATGCCACACGCATCCTGTTGGGAGTCGGTGATTTTTTCAGCCGGTCGGGCCTACTTTTTCTTCTCTTGATCGTCTTGCTTACAGGGATTTGGATTCTTATGCTGCGAACGGAAAAAGGGCGCCTGCGTTGGGATGCGGTGAAGCTGAAACTCCCGTTTTTCGGACGCGTCCTCACGAAAACAGCCGCAGCCCGGTTCAGCAACGGCCTTTCCATCGTGCTGCAAAGCGGAATGAGTTTGGTGGAAGGCCTGGATGAAGTGAAGGACCTGACTGGGAACAGGCAGGTGAAGAACCTCATGCAAAAAGTCTCAGAGGCCATCCGGGAAGGTTCTGATCTTGGAACCGCCCTGGCTCCATTGGCATTGTTTCCCCCGTTGTTCACGCGGATGATACAGGTCGGACAGAAAACCGGCGAAATTGACAAAATGATGGGGAAGATTTCTTCCATCTATGAAGGGGAAGTTGAAAACTCCCTTGCACACCTGACAAACGCCATTGAACCCATCCTGGTCATCATCCTTTCCGTTGTCGTGGGGGTTATCCTCCTGGCTGTCATGCTTCCCCTGATCAACATCATGGGATCCATCGGATGAAAACACAGGATAGAAGGTGGGGGATGAAAAAACCGGATCGCAATGCCATCCCGACTATCCTGCTGGCGATAGTCATCCTCTTGCTTGTCGTGACGGCGTTAATCGGCATATCGCGTTTTTGGCGAGGTGCTGATCCGGAGCGCACGGACATGGTGGTGGAAGCCATCCGGAAAGCGGCTGTCCAGTGCTATGCGCTGGAAGGGAGCTATCCTCCGGATATTTCCTATCTCAAAGAACATTATGGTCTCCAGTTTGATGAAAACCGTTACGCTTACCGGTATGAAGTTTTCGCTTCCAACATCATGCCGGAAATCGAGGTGCACGAGCGATGATCAATGAAACCGGAAACCGGGTGGGTTCTGGTGCAGGCAGGACGCAGACCGAGGTTTTGTCCGTATTCATACTGCTTCTCCTGATGGGTCTGAGCATCTTTTCCCTGGCGGCGGCA
>JANYKF010000135.1 GCA_025361665.1 Clostridiaceae bacterium | reverse complement strand
CTTTGCGTTTCGGCAAACGGGATGATATCATGATTCGACAGGTTGATGCATCCACACAGTCAGGGTGGCATTCAGTTCCCACTGACAGTACACAAATGAGGTTGAAGGGTCATGATTGAAAAAATGGGCGAAACCCTCTGCAAAGGATGCTTCTCTGACATCGGAAACCTCGAAAAATGCCCGTATTGCGGGTTTTCATCGTCAATATACAAGGGTCTCATCATCGGGTTGTCCCCCGGCAGCATTCTGGCGGATCGATATCAGGTGGGCAGGGTTTTGGGCAGCGGCGGATTTGGCATCACCTATCTGGCGTATGACATGAAGCTGGAGATAGCGGTTGCCGTGAAGGAATACCTGCCCCGGATGTTTGCCTCGCGGAAAGAGGGAGACACAACGGTTCTCATCCATTCCGAAGGGGAGAAGGAGGATTACCTCCATTATCTCGAGGGCTTTCTGGATGAGGCGAGGTTGCTTGCCAAATTCAATCACGAGTCAGGCATTGTGTCCGTCATCGATTTTTTCAAGCAGAATGAAACGGCATACATTGTCATGTTCTATGTAAACGGCATAACGCTGGAAGAATACCTGAAACAGCAAGGAGGAAGGATTCCTTACGGCAAGGCGGTGGAGATCCTTTCCGATGTAATGGCCTCCCTTTCAAAGGTTCACGCGGCGGGACTCATTCATCGCGACATCAGTCCGGACAACATCTGCATCACACTGGACAATCAGGTGAAATTGCTGGATTTCGGGGCAGCCCGTTTGTTTGTCGGCCGGGAAAAGGAAACGGTATCCGTATTGCTAAAACATGGATATGCACCATTGGAACAGTATTCAAGCCTGAATCATGATCAGGGGCCCTGGACAGACGTTTATGCGCTGGGAGCCACCTTGTACCGGATGATTGCCGGAGTGGTTCCGGAAAGCGTGTTTGAGCGGCTGCAGGGTCATGAATTGTCCCGGTTGACGGCATTGGGAGTTGATATTCCAGCGCATGCCGAACGGGTGATCCGGAAAGCCCTTTCGGTGAAGTGGAATGAACGGTATCCTGATGTTCTGTCGTTTCTGGATGCGCTTCACGGGACACATGAACAGGAAGCATTTCAGGATGATGACGCTCTGGATAAGGGTGGAAAACAGGAGGATGCGGGTCACACCGAATTGCTTCGGAGTGTCGTCGAAAATGGGAAGTCCATGAAGGGGAACATCGGGAAAAGCAGAGAGTCTGCAAGGAGGACCTTCAGCAGGCTTGCCATCACGGTTGCAGCCCTGGCGGCCATCCTTGTCATTTCCGGCTTCGTATGGGTGTACGCGCCATGGAATCCAACGGATGAAAACCAGCCGGCAAACGGGATGACGGGATTTCTTAGGGATTATTTCCGCACGGGACCCGGCTTGAAAACCGACATGAAGCCGGATACCTTTCAACCGGTCACTTTGCCGAAAGCGGAGCAGATGAAGAAAGTGAAGCTGGCCGACCCGGTTTTGGAGATGGAACTCCGGCGGATGATGGGCATCAAAACCGGAGACATCATGGTGCGTGATGCCTTGAAAATGACAAGGCTCACATTGAAGGAAAAAGGAATAACCAACATCGGCGGGTTGGAAAATTTCGCGAACCTGCGCGTCCTGGACATTCAATTCAACAAGATCAACGACCTCTCACCGCTGTCAGGACTGCAGGGCCTGGAGGTTCTCTATGCGCAAAACAATCGCATCACCTCCGTCGA
Source organism: Clostridiaceae bacterium (assembly GCA_025361665.1). Classification (GTDB taxonomy): domain Bacteria; phylum Bacillota; class Clostridia; order DSM-8532; family DSM-8532; genus JAEWSN01. Next base: position 2,372 of record JANYKF010000135.1, on the reverse strand, counting down.
ACCGGTAAAAAACCTGAAACGGCTGGATACCCTGAATATCAACTACAATCAGGTTCAGGATTTGTCACCTTTGCGGAACATGCATTCACTCCGGCGCATCGACTTGTTTGTAAACCCTGTTTCAGACATCACGCCTCTTTCCGGGTTGGTGGAACTGCATGAGTTGAGCTTCTATAAAAACCCCTTCACAGACCTCGAACCGCTCCGCAATCTGACGAATCTTACGCACTGCTGCCTGATCGAGCTGGATATCAAGACCATTGAACCTTTCAGGCTCATGACCAAAATGGAAAGCATCAACCTGGATGCGACGAAAATCGATGACATCTCCATCATGGCGAATATGCCGGAGCTCAATTATGTCAGTCTGCAAGCCACGAATGTCAGTGACTTGACACCGCTTGCAGACAAGGTGAAAATCAGGGACCTGCTTTTGAACGGGTCTGCCGTGACGAACTACGAACCGATTCGCGCGATTTTTCCATTGATTGAACGGGTGGATTTTCAACTTCCGTGATGACGGGAACAGTGGGAAATCTGGCCTGTTCATCGTGGCAACAGGGGTCTGGAGGATAATTCCTTATGTTCGAGTCCTTGTGCAAGGGATGCTTTCATGAAATCGGTCCTGTGGAAACATGTCTGTTGTGCGGGTTCGCACTGGCGGACTATCAGGCTCCCAACATGGGCATATCCGCAGGGACATTGCTCGGGGGCAGGTACCTGCTTGGCAAGGTGCTTGCATGGAGCGAAAATGAAGTGACATACCTGTCCTATGATGTAAAACTGGAGATTCCTTTGTCTGTCAAGGAGTGTTTCCCCAAAGCGGTTGTCACACGGCATGCTGATGGAATAACAGTCTGCATCCGCGGTGAGTGGGGGAGAACGGATTTCGGAGAATGCATCATGCGCTTTCTGGCGGAGGCGCGTCTGCGTGCGCAGCGCGACAATGATTCCGGCATCGTGTCCGTCATTGACTTCTTTGAGGAAAATGAGACAGCATATATGGCTGAAATGCTTCCCGCGGGCCGTTCATCCCATATCCTGCCGGAACCGGCCTTGTCCTGCAAGGCAAGCTCCTCAGGCCGTGTCACGTTGAAATCGGCCTTCTCCGGCCAAGATTCCCAAACAGTGCTGATGTGTGCGGAGACAATTGGAAAGATGAAGATCAAGGTTGGAACGCATCGCAATATGGCACCTGTCATCAAGGTAGGAACATATCGCAATATGGTACCTGTCATCATTGTGTGTGTGGTTGTGTCCATACTGGTCCTCTTCATTGTGCAGCGTGGAATGATTGAAAAAACGAATGGTTCTGGTTTCGTGCAGGACTCAGTACCTTCCGGCGTTACGTCATGGGGCAGGGACTTGAATGAGGTAATCGTCTTCAAAGACCCGAATCTGGAAAAGGAGCTGCGGGGGATTCGCAACATCACGTCGAAAGAAGTGGTCGTGAGGAATTTTTACGGGTTGCTGGAATTGGATTTGAGCGGAAAAGACATCCATGACATCGACCCGCTGGCATATCTGTTCAGCTTGCAGTCATTGTATCTCAACGACAATATCATCTCCGATCTCTCGCCCTTGAATCAGATGAAAATGCTGCGATACTTGGAAATGCAGAGGTGCGGGCTTATATCGATTGAATCGCTCCGGAATTGCCGGTTTTTGGATGAACTGAAGCTGGATGTCAACCGAATCACTGATTTGTCGCCCATGCTGCAAATGCGGACGCTGTGCAAACTCAGTCTGTGCGACAACCCGGTTGTAGACATTTCCGGTCTGGAAAACCTGCAATTCCTGACAACGCTTAACTTATACAAGACAAAGGTTTCGAACCTGTCGCCATTGGCGCATTTGGATGAATTGAACTGGCTTTGCCTGGCAGATACCAGGATCAAATCGCTGGAACCATTGCGCGGCAAGGTGAAACTGAAGTATCTGGATTTGTCGGATACGCCTGTGACTGATATTTCGGCCCTGGCCAATCTGCCGAATCTGGAGTGCCTGAGACTCGACAACCTGAGAATCAAAGATTTATCAGCGATTGCCACCCTGAAGAACCTGAAGGAACTGTATCTTGGTGACATGAAGATCGCGGATTTCGAGCCAATACGCAAAATATACGGCCAGCTTGTCTCGACGGATGTGCGTTTGCCGTGACGGCTGCATTTCATCCCATCAAACGTGCAGGTTGTCAAAATCACTTGTCTTGGGGCTGTGTTTCGATAGAATGAGGTTGGGTGTCAGTGGAACAAGCACTGATGCTCCATCACGAAGCCCCCCCGGGGAAGCGATTGGCCATTCTGCTTGGACTTGATAAGTCTGGCAGATTTGACCAGTCGTTTCTGTTATAATGGAATGGCAAAAAGTGC
>JANYKF010000099.1 GCA_025361665.1 Clostridiaceae bacterium | reverse complement strand
ACCAGTACAGGATGCTGGCGACACGCCCCTGATCCTCCGCGGCAACCGCGGCAGTGGCTTTGGTGACACGATCTCCGCTCAGCATGCCGTTTCTCAAGAAAATGACCTGCAGTTCGCGGTTCTGGCTGCCGATGGAAAGATTGAACGCGCTGAAGGGTCCGATGACGGAAGACAGCATCACGACGGCCAGGGATATGGGAAGCAGGATCACACGGAAGCCAGCCGCTTCAGGATCCCGTTTGCGGAATAGGCTTCGGATCGCGAGAAACAGGGTCGCTGCGGCGCACCACCCGCCAAGAATGATTGCAAACCATCTTGGTTCCGTGAGCCCATAGTCCCCGACCCGCAGGCCGATGGCCGCGAACAGGACGATGAACAGCGGCAAGGCTGTCCCGGGAAACCACCGATGATGGATGGCGGCCATCCGGTTGTCGGCTTTGGCCGGACTTGACAGAAACCAGACGAAAAGCCCGATGCAGGCATAAGCGAGGATCAGGCTGGAAACGATGCCGTGCGGCCAGACCTGCTCAATCAGGATTTTGCCGGAATACACATAAAGGATGGCCGTATACACCCACAACAGCGGAATCAGGATCCATTGAAGCAGGAACCGCAGTGTTTTTGGCGAATCGGCCGGTTTGGGCACTTCCCGTATGCCGGGAATGCCGGAAAAGAAGTGGAAAGGGGCAAACAAAGCCCAGACCAGGATGGCGGTATCTATATAATGCTTGTCCTTGACCGCCACGCCGAGTAATCTGTCCAACGTGAAGAGGATGGCGAAGAGGGACAGCATGAGGAGGGTGGCATACAGAACCGTGACGAATACGCGGATGAGCAGGCGCGTTCCGTGCAGGGCGATCCCTTCCCGCCGCCACCAGTAGGGCAGGCAGGCGAACCCGATGACCAGGGCCGCCGTGATCAGGACGACCCGGACCATTGGAACCATCCGGAAGTCCGGCAGCAAGTACCATGCATAGGCGAAAAGTCCGGCGCCTGCGGCAATGAAGGCCGCAACGGGCCACAGCCGGCTCACCGGCCTGTATGCGGGGGGGCGTGCAAGGCGCTCCATCAGCAGTTGGATGGACAAGGAGACCGGAAAGCCCATCAGGCAGGCCATCACGGCTCGCATCCAGTCGTTTCGGACACTTTCCGGCGTGCCGTCCGGAAAGTGGTTGATACGGACAAGCAGAACGGCCAATGCGACGGATAGCAGCAGGGAGACCGGGAACCGCCGGATGCCTTCGGCCAGGCTTCTGCCAAAATGGATGAACCAGTTTTTCAGCTTCATGAAAACCTCCTGCGCGGAATGGGTGTTGAAAGATATGCACTCATAGTATCATAATGGGAAGACGTGGATGCGGATGCAAATTCAGATGCCGATTCAGATGCAAATTCAGATGCAAATTCAGATGCCGATTCGGATGCCGATTCAGATGCGGATTCAGATGCCGATACAGCTGTGCTTTTGGAAGCCGGCGGTGTTTGAGGGAAGGCATGGCTGGGTAATCTGGACACATGCTCCCGGTCACCGCGGACTTCTGGTGGAGAGGCGCAAGGTTGTGAACATCTGGTGGAGAGGTGCAAGGTTGTGAAGGAAAAGAAGGATGCCCAGGCACCCCGGAATTCCATGAACGAAGGAAATATACGCCATGATGACGTGACCAGGTTTTTCGGGGTGCCGGATATTATGGGAAAACCTTCCAGGATTGCGATGCTGTCGGCCGGGATTTATCTGATCGCCGGCGTTCTCTGGATCTTGCTGTCCGATTCCGTGGCATCCCGGGTCATCTCCGACATGACGGTCCTCATGCGGGTCAACATCGCCAAGGGATGGCTGTACGTCATCCTCTCAACCGTCCTGATCTACACCCTCGTGCAATCTGCAGTTTTACGGCAGCACCGGCTGAATGACCGGCTTCACGAGGAAAATGCCGCCCTCGCGGAAAGCCGCAGCGCGGTATTGTCCGCAAACGACAAATATCGCCTGCTCTTCGAAAACCTGGGCAGCTCTTTCGTTCTGATGCATGTGGAGCGGGATCCGGAAGGAATCATACAGGAAGCGTCACAGCTCGAATCGAACATCTCTTTTGACAAGTTGTTTGGTTTGCCGCATGACTCGCCCACAGTTCTTGACCTGACCTATCCTCCGGATGAGGGAGCCATGGGACTACGGGAGATTGTCCGCCTGGCAACCCGCAATGCCTCTCCATCGGAAACCGTCATCCAGATGGAGGAAAACAATCAGTGGCTTCAAGTGCTTTCCTATTTTCCGCAGGCCGATCAGATTGCCCTGATTGTCACGGATATCACCGTCCGAAAGGATGAAGAGGAAAGTCGATTCGAGATGCAGCGGGATCTGGAACACCTGGTGAACCTTCAGACTCAAGAATTGCACATGGCCAACAAGAAGCTGGCTGCGGAGATAGCCGCCCACTGCAGATCCGAGGAACAAATCAGCCTGCTCAACCTGAACCTGGAGCGGACGATCCAGATGCGGACGGCTCAGCTGCGTGAATCGAACCGGTTGCTGGAGGATGAGATCTCGGAACGCATGCAGACCGAGGGCGAGCTGATGCAGGCCAAAGATGAAGCGGAGCGGTCCAACACGGCGAAAAGTCAGTTTCTGGCCAACATGAGCCATGAAATCCGGACCCCGATGAACGGTATCCTGGGCATGACGGAACTCATGCTGATCTCCGAACCCGATGAAGAGCAGAAAACGAACCTGCTTCTGGTGCGTCAATCCGCCAATACATTGCTTCGGCTGATCAATGACCTCCTCGACCTGTCGCGGCTTGACGCCGAAACGATCACGATCGAAAGGAAACCTTTCCATCTGACGAACCTGGTGCGGGAGACACTCAGGATGTTCGAACCGGCCGTATCGGGTAAGGGACTGCGGCTGGGATTGTCCGTTGACGCGGAGCTGCCGGAGATGGTATTGGGTGACGCACTCCGCCTGCGTCAGGTGTTGTCCAACCTTTTGAACAATGCCGTCAAATTCACGCCTGGGGGCACCATTGAGGTCACGCTGCTGCAGGTCTTGAAAAAGCCGGGCCAGCTGGAAGTCCAGTTTTCCGTGAGGGATTCGGGAATCGGAATCCCGAAAGACAAGCAGGGTTTGCTGTTTGAGCGCTTTACGCAGCTGGACGCCTCCTATACGAAGGATTATCAGGGCGCTGGCCTGGGTTTGGCCATCTGCAGGCAGATTTGCGCGCTGATGGGCGGCCGGATTTGGGTGGACAGTGAACAGGGGTCGGGCAGCACGTTCCATTTCACGACGACGTTCGGCCTCGATGCGCGCTATCGGCGGGATGGAAGCCTGGCACCGGCTTTTTCCATTGAAAGCGGCACCTTTCTGAAAAACAAACGCATCCTCCTTGTCGAGGATGATGAAGCGAGCCGGTTCTACCTGAAGGCCCTGCTGACCCGCTATGGGGTCAGCCTGTGCTGCGCCGCGAACGGAGCGATGGCAGTTGATGCATTCGGCAGGGAGCCTTTCGACCTGGTCCTGATGGATGTTCAGATGCCTGTCATGGACGGGGTGAGTGCCACAGAAACCATTCGCGGGATGGAGCGCGAACTTTCGGCGCGAAATGGAAAGGAGATCCGGATACCGATCATTGCAGTCACGGCCTATGCCCTGATGGGGGATCGGGAAAAGTTCATCCGGGCCGGCATGGACGACTACCTGTCAAAACCTGTGCAGCCCGGCATCCTGCTGGATGTACTTCAGAAATGGCTGTAAGGGTCCCATGGGACCCGTGAGGGATCTGAAGGGAACCGTGAGGGATCTGAAGGGAACCATGAGGGTTCTGAAGGGAACCGGTGGGGGGCCATTCATCGCACCAGGGAACCAATCCCCAGGGTCAGGGCTAAAGGCAGGCACAGCAGCAGAAAATTCTGGACCGACAGGCCGAACGTATCTTTTTTTGTCTGGATTTTGCGGAAGGACGCCAGGTTCCTCCATACTTTCGGGACAACGAGCAGGCCTGCCAGGCTCAGCCAGGGCGCCGCACCAAGCACCACGGCAACCGGTATGGCCAGTGCGGCGATCAGATAGAGAAAATGGAACAGGCGCATCCCCCAAACCTTTCCGGCTGTCACGGGCAGCGTGTACCTGTGGTTGACCAGATCATCCTCCACATCGCACAGGTTGTTCGCCAGCATGATGTTGGCGATGCAGCAGGCACATTGCGCTGATACCGAGAGGATCCCGAGCAGCGGGAGCCAGGGAAGGTCAAGATTCAGTCCGCTCCAGTTCGCGGAAAGAGAAAACAGCGTGCCGGGTTCCAGATGGATGTAGCAGGCGAGAAACGGGATTCCGAACCCCATGGCGATTCCGGAGGCAGCCTCTCCCAAAGGGGTTCTGGATACCGGCATGGGGCCGGCGGAATAGAGGAGCCCAATGGTGAATGCGGCGGCGCCCATCAGGAGAACCAGCCAATCCGTGACGATCACCAGCCCGATTCCAGCCGCCACAGCCAGTGTGAACAGCAGGCCGAGGGTCGCGTCCACGGTTGTCGCCGAAAGGCTGTAGTGAACAATGGCATTGTGCCGTTCAAAGTTGTAGCCTTCCCGTTTTTTGGCCCGGGCATGATCCTGGCGGTTGTTCAGACCGGTTGTGAACATGTCGAATGCGATCATGGAGAGGAAAAAAAGCGCCAGCGGAAGCAGACGGAGGGAACGGTACCGGTACAGCGCATACAGGGTGCCGGTCATGAACGGGATGACGCTGGCAGTCTTCGTCTTGATTTCCACCAGGCTGAAAAACGCGGGAAGCGGCATGATAACCTCCAAGGGTGTATCTTGTGATTTTGATTATATCATGGCCATTGCCGATCGCGGGTTGTTCGCGGGTTGTTCGCGGGTTGATATGGGAGAATCATCATGCGAGAATCATCATGCGAGAATCAATATGTGAGGATCATGACGTGAGGATCATGATGTGAGGGTCATGATGTGAGGGTCATGATGTGAGGATCATGATGTGAGGGTCATGATGTGAGGGTCATGATGTGAGGGTCATGATGTGAGGGTCATGATGTGAGGGTCATGATGTGAGGGTCATGATGTG
>JANYKF010000098.1 GCA_025361665.1 Clostridiaceae bacterium | reverse complement strand
CGCCGTCGAGGATAGCCTGAAAAGGCTGGGAACCGATTATGCCGATATCTACTACATGCACGCGCCAGACAACAAAACCTCGCTGGACGAATCCCTGGAAGCCATGACGTCCCTGGTGAAATCAGGCAAAATCAGATACCTGGGCATCAGCAATTATGCGGCCTGGCAGATTGCCGACATCCTGGCTATCTGCGACAAGCGCAATTTCATCGCACCCATCATCACGCAGAATGTATACAATCCGATCACAAGGGGCATCGAAACAGAACTCATCCCATTCCTTGCCGAACATAAGATGGCCATGACGATCTACAATCCCATTGCCGGCGGACTGCTCGCAGGCAAGCACAAATCTGGAAAACCGGCAGAGAACACCCGCTTCTCCAATAACGAAACCTACTATCGCCGCTATTGGACGGACGACAACTTCGCAGCGGTTGACAAGCTGTCTGCCATTGCCTCGGAACAAGGCCTTGACATCCTGCAGCTTGCCATGAAATGGTGTGCGGCCCAACCGGCCGTCACAAGCATCATCACCGGTGTAAGCCGGTTGTCCCAGATTCAGCAGAACATTGCGTCCATGGAAGGTGCACCCCTTGCCGCCGAAACACTGGCAAAATGCGATGAGGTGTGGCGGTCATTGACAGGGAATTGGTTTGGATACAATCGGTAAAAACAACAGTCCCCCATGAAAGGCACACGGGTTGCCCATCGAATCCCTGCCTTGATATTTAACTCGCCATGATTGCGTTTACCTGACGTATCATGGCGTTTTTGATTCTGGCAAGGTGACAATATGTAATCGCGTTATATTGTTTCATTTGATGATGACGTGATATATAATAGATATCAATTATCAATATTAACGACATCGAACAAAATACTGAAGGGGGATTGCAGTATGAAAAAGAAAATGGAAAAAATCGTCATGCTGGTACTCATCCTGTCCCTGTTGCTGGTGAATCTCCCAACAACATTCGCCGCTGTTAACTTGCCATCCCCAATGGATGCGATGGTGGCATCATTCCCCGTGTCACAAAATGCCATCCCCGTCATGTCCCCGAGTGTCAGCCCTGCCGCAATGACTGGAGCCATGCCCATCGCAACTCCAGTCATGCCCCTTGCCCAGCCGGTTTCCGCCCTCCCTCTTTCCGACATCTCGGGCCATTGGGCAAATGAAACAATCCAAAGATGGTGGACCAAAGGACTGATTATCGGTTATCGGGACGGACGTTTTCAACCGGATCATTTCATCTCCAGGGCAGAGTTCATGACACTGGTCAACAAGGCGTTTGGCTATTCGCAGAGTGCAGCCATTGCTTATCCGGATGTGAAGGCGGACGCCTGGTACGCCATGGCAGTGTCTGCAGCAAAAGCGGCCGGATACATCAGCGGTTATCCGGACGGCATGATGAGACCGGATCTTCCGATCAGCAGGGAAGAAACCGCAGCCATCCTCATGAAAATCGACAAGCTGATGGAAGAAGCCAATTCCGCCAACCTCTTCACGGATGCAGCCATGATGACATGGAGCAAGGGCGCCATTGGCGCAATGGACAAGGCCGGCATCATGAGCGGATATCCGGATGGCAGTTTCGGTCCCCGGAGATATATCACAAGGAGCGAAGCGGTTGTTTCCTTGGATAGGGCCATGAAAAAGGATGCGACTCCCCCCGTCATACAATTGATAGGATCCAACCCGGCTTCCGCCAATCTGGTGCGCGCTGCCACCCGTGTGACTGGGGCAAATGGTTATTCGGATCCAGGAGCCGTTGCTTTTGACAACATCGACGGGAATATTACGGCGTCCATCGTCGTAACCGGCAAAGTAAACATGTTCGCTGCCGGAAGTGCAGGCAACCAGCTTACATACACGGTAACTGATTCCGCCGGCAACACGGCGTCCGTCACAAGGACGGTGAACGTGGCAGCCCGCTTGGATCCGACAACGATTCCGAAATTTACAACACCGTTACTCATCCCCTGGGCCATGCCGAAGGCGGTTGATCCGAACAAGGCCTCTCCCGTTGCCGACTATTATGAAATCGCCATGAGGCAATTCACCCAGCAAATACTCCCCGCAAAGGATCTGAACAACGCGCCGACAAACTTGCCCAAGACCACCGTTTGGGGATATGGGGATGCTTCCCGTGCCGATGCGGTGTTCAACGCGCCGTCCCTTACCATCGAGGCGAGATCGGGCGTACCTGCAAGAATCAAATGGATCAATGACCTGAAGGATGCCAATGGGAATTATCTGCCGCACCTCCTTCCAATTGACCAGACGGTGGACTGGGCCAATCCGGCCGGAATGACGGGTGCTCCAAGCCAGACTTCCTACGTCGGACCGGTGCCGATTGTAACGCATGTGCATGGCGCCCATGTCGTACAGGAAAGCGACGGTTACCCGCTGGCATGGTATCTTCCTGCCACGGCAAGCATTCCGGCGG
>JANYKF010000091.1 GCA_025361665.1 Clostridiaceae bacterium | reverse complement strand
AAGCTGTCCAACAAAGCCATGGAAATTACCGTGAAGGACGCGGTCTATCTCAGCCGCTTCATGGGAGTTGATTCCGAGCGATCGGATCAGCAATTTGTAGCGCTGGATATCGAACTTGAAAACAAGACCGCTGAGAAGATTCCCTACCAGATTCCCAGCCTGTTCAACCACTTCTACTTCGGTGTGAACGGAGAAGGGCTCTATCCCGCGTCAAAAGCGACTTGGCTGGCTGAAAAGCCGATCTCACCGCACGGGAATCCTGAAATCACGTTGGAACCGGGTGAGAAGAAAACAGGGGTAATCATCTTCCTGGTGCCCAATGTACCCGCTTTCACCCAGCAGTCCCTCCATTTCTATGACACGAATTACGGGCACATCCAGATCTCCCTTACGGGGAAGATGTCAGACAAGTGGCTGGCGCTTGACAAATTGCCGACCTCAGCACCCGCGCAGATTTCCGATGCTTTCTCCGTGCAGGTCACAGCCGCGAGCCTGAAACCGAAAATCGACAAGTATCCGGCATCGGAACGCTCCACCTTCAGGGTAGTGGAGGCGAAAGTCGAAAGCAAAGTGCAGGCCCTGCTGAACCTCAATCCCCAGGAGCGAATATGGATGAAGATCGATACGCAGTCCGGATCCCTCATGAGCAGGATGAGCGGTGCCACCGGCGCGCTTCCCTTCGGTTTCCTCGAACCCGTCATGCTCGGTCCGGCTTCCGACAACCAGGTGCGGATGGCTTTCGAGCTGCCGCAGGCGATGACAGCATTCAAATCCAGCCTGTACTTCGATCTTGCGACCGGAAAAGCTGAAATACCCGTCAGCCCAGGGAACGTCTACGGGGCGCCAAAAGCGGTCGCTTCCGTTGAGGGTCCCGGCATAAAGGTCATCGTCAACCAGCTTGTCGCGCTTGATGAAGCGATCAAGTTCACTCTGCCAAACAACGTAACCAGTCAGGACTATGGCAACATGACCCTGCTGGATGTCACCTTTGCCGATCTGCCCGGCAATGAGGGGACGAAAATCCCCTCGGACTTCTTCGTCCTTGTAAACAAGAACTACAAGGCGCCGACCGGCGGCACGACGGCAGGCCGTGTCGGCCTTGGCGGCGGGAGCGACAATGACCCCAATGTATTGAATCCCAAAAGGGAAACTCTGGAACTGGTTTATGGACTGGATGATGCGTTTGGTGTCTATGAGGGGCAGTCCCGCCGCGGCATCGTGGTTTTTGACAAGCCTCGAGGTTTGCTGGCGGACTGGACCCTGCAGTCCCCATATGTGGAAGGCTTGAATGTCCCACTTTCCGCAGGAAAATTCGCAAGTCCCGAGCTGCTTGGCCTGAAAAAGAACATCGTCATGGACAAGGAATTTGCGGTGATACTCGACGCCGCCGTCACAGCGGCAGTCACCAAATACAGGTCGCTTCAGGCTGCAGGCGAAACTGCCGGCACGCAGATAAGTCTTGAAAAGGACGATGGGCGAGAAAGTGTTCCCATGCCGTCCATCTCAATCTACGGCCTGAAACAAATGGCTGAAGTCACCACGGAACAGCAGGCGCTCGACCTCCTCCAATCCCTGCGCTGCATCCCGATCAACCGGGATACCGGCTATCTCCAGACAAACGGCTATGAGCCAGAGGCTGTGATCTCGCAGGGTTGGGGTGAGATTGGCGACATGACGAAACTGGCGAGGCAGCTGTTCGCCAAACTCGGTTTCTCGCCAGGGGTCCGCGCAATGGAACTCACGGAAGCAGGCAAAAAGCTGGTGAAGGAGAGGACGGGAATAGATCCCGACCGGATGAGGACAACTCCAATCGGCATTGCCTACCAGAATGCGGCGGGAGAACGCAAGATGCTCGTGCTGCCTTTCATGATGGACATATCCGATCTCGAAGGCCTCGTTTACTATCCGTCGGAAGGTCTTGCCAGCAATCTTTCAAACAATCCGCAGGAAGCATTAATAAAGATTTCCGTGCGATACATCCCTGGTGAAAAGAGCGGAACAGCCGCAGGGACAGCGGGTGATGCGGGAAGCAGCCTTGGCGGGTCGGAAGGCGGGGAGACCTACAGCGAACTGCTGATGCTTGAACGGAGAATCCCCATTGCAACGCTCAGCATGGATGCAATGGACCTGTGCTTCATGCCGAGGCTCAGCGGCGGGAAACCCAACAGCTTCAGTGCGTTGCTGAGCACTCCGGATGGAGTTGAAATCGGAGAAGCTGTCCTGGAAAATCCAACGCAGATCCTGGGCATCAAAATCGAGATCGGCAACATCAGCGGTCTCGACGAGCCATTGGTTCACTACAGCACGCTTGGTGATGGCGATTCCCTTTCAAACTTTTTCCAGACCATTGCCATCAACCTTCCGGACCTTACGGAAGAGGCAGCCCAGGAATTGGACACTACGGCGAAGCAGGTTCATGATGCCTCGAAGAATCCGGACCCGCAATCCATCGCCCAATGGTATGGAAGGAATATCATCTACCAGCTCATCAGCGGACAGTCGATGTTCGACTCGCAGATGGTGAGTGACCTCAACCTTGTGATGGGGCGGATTGCGCGTCCCCGCTGCATCATCGTGACTTCAAGCCTTGATAAGGCCAACACCATGCAGACCACCATTGACCTGCTGCAGCCATGGAATGAAATATGGGCGGGAGAGGATGCGGCAAAACAGGCCTATAACTTTGCCGCCGGTTTCTATCTGTCCGCGTTGGAAGCAGAGGTGCTGCCCGGAAGCAACAAGGTGGGTTACCTCGACCTCTGGACGCAGGCGCCGCCCGATACCGCCATCCAGTCCATCCCCGTCATGGAAGACAACCGGGATGAAATCCTCAAGGAAATGACGGCACTGGACATATATCCGGCCTTGCTGCTCAGCGCAGTGAAGGAGAACAAAAACCTGATCCTCGCCCCGACGGCACCAACTGTTTTCAACGGGCAGAAACGCTGGGCTTGGCTTGAAATCAATCCGGAAACATATCAGGCCATCTCCGTATTCGATACGGGGCTGCATTCCGGCATGGCCGAGTTCAAGCTCTCCCTGATTCCCACCGAAGATGACACCATGAAGTGGCTAAAGGGCATCTGGGTTGGAACGAACGTCGCCGTTTGGACGATGTGTTCCTCCTCGCTCAAGTATGGCGACAATTACAAGATGGTGCTGTCCGACGCGAAAGCGACGGCGATGGAGGTCGCCAAGACCGTTCAGGAATTCTATGAGGTAGTGGATGCCATCAAAAACAAGGAGCTGAAATTCAAGATTCCCTTGGGAGACACCCACAAGATCGAGTTCAAGATCAGCATGGCCGGCCTCAAGGGCAGCCTGAAACAGTCCATGTACAGCCTGAGCGGCGGCATGAAACTTGCCATCGACGCCTATTTCAAGGTCATCGTTCCGAAGCCGCCAAAAAAATAGAATGAAATGATGCAAAGTCAGGAGCCTGTTGGCGTCACATGGAGATCCATCATGTATGGGAGGAAGTCAATGAAAATCAATCTTGAAAAAAACCTTGTGGAGTTCTGTCCGGAAAGTCCCGAAGAGAAAGCGAAAATGGAAACACTCTGGCAACTGATGATTGAATGCAACGGTGTCAGCAGGAGCATGGTTCCCGTTGGTGAATATGTTCCGGGCAAAAACAACAAAGGAGCCACTTTTTACATTGAAGGGCTTGCGAATGCAGACCAGGCTTATGTGGACGTTCATGTGGAAGAAGATTGCATTTGCTGGTGCAGCACTTGCAACAAACAGGTTTCCTTGAAAAAAGGAGATCCCATCCCTCTTTGCTGCGGCAAGCTCATGGAAATCATCGACTAGTGGCTTGAGGATTCATAAGCTGTCATCAGATTGGATACGGTTTTCAACGAACTGCAAGACCGGAAGGCGTGTGCGCGGTTACTCGACAGTAAACTGCTAGATAGGAAGGCGTGTGCGCGGTTACTCGACAGTAAACTGCTAGACTGGAAGGCGTGTGCGTGGCTGCCCGACAGCAAACTGCAAGCAGGTTCGTCGACAAAAGAGGTGTGAATGTGGTTCTGCCCGCTGCCGGTGAAATAGAGATGCTCAGGCCTGAACGGCTGGCCTATTGGTGCAGATGCATTGGAATTCCCGATGAAATGACCGCCGTGCTGGAGCCCATCCGGAAAAGGATTCATGCCGATGATTCCTTGGCTGCTGTCATGGAGGAGTATCATCACCGTCTTGTTGAAAGACAGGAATGGGGAGAAGACTGGACCTCACCTGAACCCGACCCCGTTGTCATGTCGAAACTGGGGGAGGATGCCTGGGCGATGGATTTCCTTGCCTATCTTTCCGTATTGCCTTTCG
>JANYKF010000061.1 GCA_025361665.1 Clostridiaceae bacterium | reverse complement strand
GAGCCAACGGGGTTGTCTTCCTGCCCTACCTGGACGGCGACTACACCCCGAACAACGATCCGGATGCACGCGGGTGTTTCATCGGGATGGGAACCAGGACGACGAAGAACGACATGCTGCGGGCCGTGATGGAAGGCGTGGGCTTTTCCATTCTCGCCAGTATCCTGCTGATACGGAAACTGGGTGGAAAACTTGATGAAATCATCCTGACGGGCGGCGTCGCCAAGAGCAGGCTATGGCTGCAGATTATCGCCGACATCTCGGGCTGCGGCATATCCCTGCCGGAAGAAACCGAAGGTGCGCCGTTCGGCAGCGCCATCCTTGCAGGATTGGGCACGGGCGTGTTCGCAAGCTATGATGAAGCAATCTCGCGGATGGTGCGGATCAGCCGCGATGTGGTCACGCCGGACCTGGCCAACGGTGAATTGTATCGGGAATTGTTCGCCGTTTATCAGGGCCTCTACCCCAGGTTGGCCGATACGTATGGGAACCTGGCGCGAATCAGGCGGAAATACGGCTGAAAGAGGTTCACCCATGAATGGAAAGGAAAGGATGCTCGGAGCAATCCATGGCGGACGAACCGACGGCATTCCGGTGACGCCGCATTGGTGGGGCGTTTACAAGTTCCGGCAGGCCGGCGTCTGCAGCGGCCCGGCGGATGAAGGAAAGGGCTGGGCATTGTCCGGACAGGCGCTGGCCGATGTGGACGCATTCTTTTACGAGAAGTTCAAACCGGACATGTTTCATCTGTCTGCAGGGGCATGGAAGAAGCAGCCCGGTGACGAAAGCCGAATGCTTGCACGCAAGGAGCTTGGCGGCGCAGTCCGTGAGCTTGCCAGCAAGCGGGCCATCGACGAGTATGTGTCTGCCGTGTATCCTGACGAGGCGGAGATAGAGGCATCCGGCATCTACGACCATGTTTCGATCCTCAGCCGGCAATATGGCCATGAGGCGCTGATCCTGCTCAATGAGGGCAATCCCGTCTGTGAAGTCTTCGAGAACGGCGGCCCGGCCGGGGATTTTCAGGATGCGCTGGTAGCCACCTTGGAGCATCCCGAGAATCTGGCTTACCTGATTTGGCGACTCCACGACCCCGCCCTTGCGCGCATGCGGGTACTAAAGCGCAAGGGAGCCCATGGGTACATCGGATCCGAAACGTGCGTTTCCTGTGACATCCTTTCGCCCGGGACGCTGCGTGCGCAGGTATTTCCCGCCCAGCGCCGTTTTTATGCGGAAGTGGCGAAGATGGGACTGATTCCGGTGGTTTATTATCTTGGAGAGATCCTGCCCATTCTGGACGACATCACCACGCTGGGCGCTGACGCGCTGATGATCGAGGAACAGAAAAAGGGCTACAGCCTGGACGCGGTGGACATCCACCGCAGACTCGGCGGACGCATGGCCTTGTTCGGAAACCTGGACAGCGTATATGGCCTGCTCTATGGAAATGCCCGTCAAATCAAGGCTGAAACACAAAGGCAATGCGCATGCTCGGAGGGTGGCGGATTCATCATGTCCTGCGGGTCTCCGCTGTGTCATGACACGCCCGAGGAGAATATCCGCATCATGGTGAACACGGCAAGAGATGATGCCCAGTCATGCCGGTAGTGGATGGAGCTGTCTGATTTTTTGGTTTCACGGCAGATTACCGCCAAGGTGAAGCACCGGTCCATATACCTGCACAAATGAGCATTTTCGAATCCCCACCGCGTCACATGAGCGTGTTCGGCTATTGACAGTGCCTCGTATATCTTATAGTATCGAAATAAGGTTCTGAACGGTTGAAATCCTTTTCGGACGCGGAAAAATCATCTTTACTTCGCATCTTTTGGTTGACGGCTTTGCATCCCGCTCATAGAGAACCATGTTATTGGAGGTTCAAGTGAGAAAACTGGCAATTCGGCTCGCAATGACACTTTCTGCGCTTTTATTGCCTTTATGCTTTATTCTGCCGTTCCGCTCCGTTTCACTGGGGATGAAATCAATGCTTTCCATTCCCGGTTATGCGATGCTTCTTGGATTCACCTTTACTTCAGATGGAAAAGCCATTGCTATTCCAGCCCAATTCTTTTACCTGGTCGGTATCGCCGGCGCCCTTCTTTTTCTGGTTTGGTCGATCAGGGATCTCTTCCTGGCAGGCAAGACCGGAAAGATCGGCGAAGCCGGAAAGTCCGGGAGGGCCGGAATGATTGGCAAGGGCGGAATAGCCGGAACGGCTGGAAAGTCCCGCTGGGAAGGCCTGGCGGCGCTGGCCGGCCTGATTTGCATGGCGGGTTTCCTGGGCCAGTCCTTGGTGGAACCCGGGGCCTACGCGTCGAACAATACGCTGCCCAAAATCGTGCGGGACCTGTTCAACAGTCCGGCCGGCGCCGCCGCAAGCGCAGCGGTCTTTTTCAGCGTCCTGACAGGGGTTTACGCCATCGCCCTTTTCTTTTCTTCCCCACGCGGCATTCGCTGGTGGAACCTCGCCCAGATACGCAAACTCAATTCAAGCGCCATTTTCATGTCAGTTCTCGCCCTTCTCGTTTTCGTTTCCCCGTTGAAGAACGTCGATCTTGGGAAAGGTGAAAGGCTAGTCGTATACGGGTTTTCGCTGCTGACAGGCACAAAGGTGTCGAGTGGGGGGATGACTGCCTCGATCCCACCGCAGCCGCTCCTGATCGCGTTTGTCCTTCTGACATTGGCCACCATTGTCCTGTCGCTCTTGAAACTACCCAAAAATCTTTGCTGGCTGATGGTGGCCCTTCCAGTCCTGGCAGCCGCCTCCATCTTCGGGCAGATGCTTTATGAAATGTTTGTCTATAACACAAACACGGCCTTGCCGGGCTTTGTCAGGCAACTTTTGAACGGCGGATACGGGATGCTCGCTTATCTGGCCATTGGCGCCGTTTTGATTTCAGCCGTCATCGGCGGCCTTGTCACGGTGATGGAAACAAATCAGTCGGTCAGCAAGCGGATTCTGGATCATACAACGCTTTACGTGTTCATGCTTCCGGGCATCATCCTGTTCCTGCTGTTCAACTACCTGCCGATGTTCGGCGTGGTGATGGCGTTTCAGCAATTTGACCCGGTTGCTGGTTTTCTGAAGAGCGAATGGGTCGGACTCAACAATTTTATCGAGATCTTCAAACTCCCCGCATTTCTCCTGGCTTTCCGAAACACGCTGATCATCGCTTCCATCCGGCTCATCATCGAGTTCCCG
>JANYKF010000048.1 GCA_025361665.1 Clostridiaceae bacterium | reverse complement strand
TTGCGGATCGGCCGGTTCCCGCATCCCCATCATGAAGGAAGAATATTCAGAATTTGTTGCCCAGTGGGAAAAGGAAGTGCCGGTTATCAAAGGCTGAAGGGAACTCGGCTCCGATCTCAAGGGGGACCTCGGTGCCGGGGTCGATCAGTGCCCGGCTCGTTCAGTGGCCCGGATGCATCACCGGGACCGGTTACCGTGCATGTGTCCTCTTTCTTGCCTCTTTGTACCAAATTGTGAAGAAAGATGCCGTAAAGACATACTGGGCAAGGAACTGCAGGATTTCCGGCTCTGAATACCATCCGAAAAGCACATACAGGGGAAGTCCGATGATGCCCTGCTTATGATAAAAAACCGTATTGGACAAATCGTACAGTTTCACCAGCAAGTGGCTGTCGCCTGACAGGAGGTTCGTTGCGAGGAATGCGGACAACCCCTCATGAATGACGACTCCAAGCAGGAACCCGGCCTGAAGGATCAGATAGGCCAGTGTCACATTGAACAGGACCCGCATGTTCACCCTGATCAGCGAGAACAGGACGAGTGCCGTCACCAGCAGGGCACACAGGATGCCTGCTGCCAGTGAAATGAACGTATATTTCCCGGCGAAGGAAAATACGGCAATTTCGAAACCTTCCCGTGCAACCATTGCAAATGCGACACTGGCCACACCCAGAGCGGTCATCCTGCCACTGACGCTTGTTTCCAGGGAAGTGACCATGTTCCTGCCGTGGGCTATCATCCAGTAGATGAACGCAGTGACAAATCCTAGGGCGACCAGGCTTGCCCCGCTCTCCCAAAAACCCGCAAACCCTTCCATATTCGCAAGGGCATCCGTGAGCAGGAAGAAAAGCCCGCCTACTCCAAGAGAAACGGCAATCCCCAATCCCATCCCGATATAGACGTTTTTCCGAAGGTTCTCATGGTTGCTTCTCTTCAAGTACTGAACCAGGAGCATGACAATCATGAATGCTTCAAGACCTTCCCTAAAGCCAACAATCAGTCCCGGTAAAAAAATGTCCATTGCTCTCTCCCTTGCGACAGATGATTGGGTCGGGAATTCATCAGCAGATTGTTTTTGATTTGGATTATCATTATCATTTATATCATAACGGAAATGAACTCATAAGTCAATTCTTTTCGGATATGATTGTGCAGTCATCCCCCCATCCATTCTGCCAGTGAGGTGACCCATGCTGATTGACACCCACACCCATTATGACGAGGAACGTTTTGATCCCGACAGGCGTGAAATCATTCAAAAGGCTCATGACGAAGGGGTCTCCCATATGGTGAACGTGTCGAACTGCATGGAATCGACGTTGATTTCGGTCCGGCTGTCCGACGAATATGATTTCATCCATGCCGCCATCGGTCTCCATCCCTATTTCGCGGATGAAATGAACGATGCGAACTTTTCCATCCTGAAAGATCTTGCCAACCATCGCAAGGTCGTCGCCATCGGCGAAATCGGGCTGGACTACCATTACATGCCCCATCCCAAAAAGGTGCAGCAGGCATGCTTTGCAAGACAGATGGAACTTGCCCTCGAGCTGGGATTTCCCGTGATGATCCATGACCGTGAAGCCCATCAGGACGTCTTCGACATGATGGTCCGGTACCGCGTCAAGGAGGTCGGCGGCGTCCTGCACAGTTATTCGGGCAGTGTCGAAATGGCGAGGCGCTATCTGGATCTTGGATTTTATCTTTCCATTGCGGGTCCGGTCACCTATTTGAATGCGAGAAGGATTCTTGACGTCGTGAGATTTGCGCCCTCGGACCGGCTCCTTGTCGAAACGGATTGCCCCGACCTTTCTCCGGAGCCTTTCAGGGGCACAAGAAACGATTCGACGCGCCTGAGGCTGATCGTCGCCAGAATCGCCGAAATCAAAGGCCTAGGTTTTGATGCGGTATCAGCGGCGACAACGGCAAATGCGAAGCGGCTTCTGAGAATTCCATGATGGCATGAGCACCGGGGACATGTCATGCCAGTCGGTATGAATCCGATGCCCTCATTTTGCAGCAGCCCCATGCCGGATGAAGGCATCCCGCATCCAGCCCGACCACTCGGGTCTTACCTTTATCGTATTGTAGTCGCCATAATCTCTGGCGATGAATCCGCCGCCATTCCTGAAAAATGAATCAATGAGCCTCGCTGCTTCATGCTCAATCAAAGCCCTGTCGCCGGTGGGAAGTGTCATTTGAATGTCCACGGATGAAAAAAGGGTCGCCCTGGATGCAAATATGGCTGAAATGCGGTCAATCCCCATCAAGGCCGGCTGATCGAATTGAAATACGTCAATCCCGGTTTCGATCAGATCTTCCAATATTTCGTAGATATATCCGCAAGAATGCATGAAAACATACATTCCCTTCTTATGGGCCAGATCACACAATTTCGCGAAAGAAGGCTTGAACAATTCTCTCCATAGTGCGGGACTGATCAGAAGCCTGTCCTGCGTACCCCAGTCCTCGCAGAAAAACACGCCATCCATTCCGAGATCTCCATAGTTTTCAATCATGCCGCATAATTCTGTTTCAACCATCTTCTTCAATATCAGCACATTGTCCTTCTCCAACAATAAATCCGCAAGGAAATTTTCCATTTTCCGCATATATCTCATGATTGCAAAAGGAAAGCCCGGCAGACTTCCCATTTTGAATTTGCCCTGATTTTCCTTCAGGGCCGTCTCAGCTTCGATATGCTCAAATCTGCTGAAATGTGACAAATCCGGAAAATCATAATCGCCAAGCATTTGCCAATCCGATAGGACCCCACGCAATACTTCCCCTTGCCTGGACGGATCCTGGATCATCTTTCCCCAAAGGTTTCCGTATTCATCTTTCCTTAAAAACCCGTGAAAATCTGAGAATTCGGGATACTCAGCGGAATAGAAACCGGGCGCGTGCCACTCCTCGTCATGATTCTTGCGCCTGCGGCTGCCGAAATCGGCGAAATCACTCGGATGGCCGGATTCAAACGCATAACCGATTCTTTCCGCGTTGTCGAACTCTATGATTTTCTTGATCAGGGAACTGCCTTCCATAGTGAATCTCCTGTTCTTGACACATCAGTCAAATCCATTGCGCAATAGGCAATTTGGCGCCGGTTGCATGTATAGGTCACATGGAGGCGGTCATGACGGATGGACACGGCCGGATAGGAGAATTCCGCACTCGCACCGGTCCGGTTGTCAATCGCAGCATTCTCCAGGGTCGCAAAGGGTTGAAAACTGGATCCATTGTCGGTTGACTTCTTTATGACCAGTGGATTTCGCCTGCCCCAATTTCCGGATACCGGATTCATGACCAGGTAGAGATCCCCGGCACGATGTTCTATGTCGATCCCGCTGTTGTTGTTGGGCAATCCCGCATCATATGCCATGCACCAGGAATGGCCGCCATCGGATGAATCGGAGCGGAAGATTCTGCCGCACGTCGTTCTCAGCAATGCGTGGACATGGCCGGGCATGCTCTCCCACAGCGTCGGCTGAATGGCGCCCAATCCCTCCATGTAGTCGGGTGCAGACGGATTGCCTGTGTTGATGGGCATCATGGCCAACCTGGTGAAATGCATGCCGCCGTCATCTGAAACATCCACGCACGGGCGCCATGCATCGGATGTTTCGATGGAATTCGGAGCGAGCATTCGCCCACTCGCCAAAACAACCGGTTTGCTCCGCACCGGGCCAACCGCCGCATGATCCCCGATGCAAGCGGACGCCTCGGACCAGGATGCACCCTGATCCCCGGAGTATTGCGTCCAGCTCTGCCAGGATGGAACATCGACGCCGGTTTTGAAGAGCAGGCGGACCCCATTGCCGGAACGGAACAGGACAGGGTTCCAGTGTGCCGTCATGCCGACCTTGGCAATGCAGGCCGGATCCTGCCAAATGCCGCCAATCCGGCGTGACAGCCAGATGCCGGTATCCGGTGACCCTTCCCGGCTGCCGGCGAAAAAAGCCGCGAGCACGGTTCCGTCTTCCAGCGGTAAAACCGTTGAAGCATGGCAGCTCCGGAAAAATGCGCCGTCCTGAAAAAGAGTCTGCCGCAGTCCGGGAATCTTTCCTTGAAAATCGATTCTTTTCATCATCGCATCTGGCTGAGCGGGTATTTTTCGTTTTGATGCAAGAGTCGTCCAAACGGGTGTATTCCATTTCGTCGCAAACACCGTCCAAACGGGTGTATTCCATTTCGGCATGGTTCATGAAAGCGTTCATTTCCCTGCATTGCGATTCTGTAAGGGATGGTTTGCCGTTGCGGGTCAAAGCCGTTTCAAAGATCGCTTTGCGCTGCAGGGCATGCTTGGCATTTGCCGGGTAGTTCTGGTACTCGACTACGCTCAAGAGACTGATGCATTCTGCCAGCGCTTCCGCAATACCTTTGTCGAAAGGCCTCGATACACCGGCAGGCCATTCATAATCCGTCGAGTATGTTTTCAAGCGACTGAACAATTCGGGAACGAAATTCAGCATGACACCGGAATACCCGGCCGCCCCCGCTGAATAGCTGTCCAGAAGCGTAGCGGCATTTGCGTTGTATAGCCGCAGTGTGCTTCCCTTCATTTGCCTGAGCCGGCGATGGATGACTTCGATTTGGCAGCTCGTATCCTTGAGAAAATCGAACCGGCCGGATTCGGTCATGAACGAAATGACTTCCGGAGACAGCAAGCGCTTGTAAGGATGAGGGCATTCGTAGATTCCAAGCCGCGTACCCGGCAGCAGACCATGAAGGATCAAATCCAGATTCGCAATGGCGGTGCTGTCCGGTTCATCCTCCCCGGCCAGCCGGTTGCTGACGAGGATGACGGCATCGGGTCCGAGTCGTTCCAAGCGCTGCAAATAGTCAATCTGGGCAGGCAAGTCCGTTTGCGTATGTCCGGAGGCAACGCACTTCAAGCCAAGATTCCTGCATTCGCGGATGCAAAATGCCGCTAACTCGATTTTCTCATCATCCGTCAGGAAAAACATCTCACTCGATTGGCAGACGGCGAACACGCCGTCGCAGCCGCAGCCGGCATAGTAACGGATCAGCCGCTTCACGCTTGCATAATCGATAGACAGATCCTTGGAAAAAGGTGTGACCATTGTCGGGTACAATTGCATCCTGACATTCAAAAGATTCAGTCCTCCACGACCATCATGCTATGTGCCGACACGCCCGGTTGGCCGCTTGACGGTTATCTGTCCATGCGGCACATGCTTTTGACGCCACAGAAAAAGCATAGCATGTCTCCCCCGAAATGCAACAGCCGTATCCACTCATCCTTCATCAAAATGTGCATTTCATGACCATTTGCTTGCATCCTGCAATGCCTGATTCATACTCACGGGTCTTGATGACCGCAATCTGCTTCCCATCCGAATGTGCCCAGAACCTCAGCGAAGTAGATCGTATGCTGGTATCCGACCGGCGCTTTTCGGTGTTCAGGCGTCAGCAGAAAATGAGGAGGTGAAACTTTGGCATAAATTCGGCATTCGATATTGATCGGGCACTCCAGGATCGAAGGAGCTTTCACGCATGCGCTTTCAACAGGGGTCAATCCGGAAGCTTTGAATTTATCTGCGTCTCTGCCGGATATTGTCCCGCATAAGTCAACTGCTTTTCTCAGGGAGTCGTCGGGAACTGCGATGACAAATTCAGGCACCTTCTCAAGAAAAATCCAGGAATGCCTTTGCGGCGTCACAGCAATGGCAAGCACCGGATGCCCATGATAAAACGGACCGATCTGCCCCCATCCCAAAGTGATGACATTGTGATTCGAGGCTTCATCCACAACCGTGCAGAGCACGCCTTCTCTCCGCATCCTATTCAGAATCTCGTTGGGATACGCCCAAAAGTCCAATTCTATCCGGTTTTTCATGAATCCACCATCTCTGCGACCGGCATTTCGGCTGGTTTCCATCACTTCTTTTTTTTGCCGCCGCCTTTCCCCTTCCCTGAGCTTTTCTGTGCGTTGTCATTTCCCTTGACGTCACTTGACAGGTTCGCTGTCGGCTCCGTCCCTGCGACAAAATATTCATTTATGATCTCGCTGCCGGAGGTGGAATTGGTTGGAAGCAAACCGGTTGAACGGTCTATTGCCATTTGAACCACCGAATCCGGCTGCACGAAATCCGCCACCTTCCTTCCTCCCTGTGCAAATGTCATGATGGACTTGAACAAACGCTTTGCCAACTGTCCGGCTGCGGAATCGGAGCTCGTGTCAATATAGCCATCCGCATTATCCCCATACCCGGTCCAGACCGAAGTGGTCAATTCCGTGGTGTACCCCACGAACCATGAGTCTTTGATTCCATCGGCGATATTGTATTTCTTTTTTTCTTCCGCGCTGAAATTCGAAGACCCTGTTTTCCCGGCAATCTGGATGCCCTGCATTGCGACGAAACGGCCGGTTCCTTCCGAGCCTTCCACAACGGTTCGCAGCATATCCGTGATGATGAACGCTGTGTAGTCATTCATCGCCACTATCGCTTTCGGTGCCATGTCGAGGACTTTCCCTTCGGGAAACACCACTTTGATCACGGTATGCGGGGCATTGTAAACACCCTTGTTTCCGAAAGCGCCAAAAGCGCCGGCCATCTGGTATGACGATACACCGGTTTGAAATCCCCCTATGGAATAGGCTTCCTCGATTGCATCGAGTTCAATGCCCAGCCGTTCCCCAAAGGCCTTGGCCTTTTCAATGCCGACTTCCTGGAAGGTTTTCACAGCCGGTATGTTGCGTGATGTTTCCAGCGCCTTTCGCATGGAAATGGCTCCCCTGTATTTCAGATCGTAATTATACACAGGAACACCGTTTGAAAATGTATGAGGCTCATCGACTATCTGATGAAAAGTTGACCATTGAAATTCATCGACAGCCGGCCCATAATCCAGGATGGGCTTGATCGAGGACCCGGGCGATCTTCTTGGATTGGTTGCCCAGTTCCAGTTTCTCACCCCTTCGATGGGTTTTCGGGTACCCCCGATTGCCAGCACTTTTCCGGTTTTGGTATCCATCACGGTAATGCCTGCCTGAATCCTGTCATCGGGAAACTGAACCGAATCTTCGGACTGCATGACCTGATCGACATATTGCTGCAATTTCGGATCCAGCGTCGTGTAGATCTTCAGGCCCTTTGTGTATATGTCCGATGTGTCCAGGCTTTCGCTTGCTTCCAGTTCATTCAGTACCTGATCGACAAAGGATTGATAAGGATATGCCGTACGCTGCCTTTTTTGAAGTTGTTCCGCAATGGGGATTTTCCTGGCGGCTTCTGCTTCCCCGGATGTGATCTTGTTATTTTTTTCCATTAGATCGATCACAAGGTTTCTTCTCATCTCAACCGCATCCGGATTCACGAACGGATTGAAATAATTCGGGCGCTGAGGAATGGCAGCGAGGAGCGCAGCATCCGCCAGTGTCAATTCCGAGAGTTTTTTACTGAAATAATAATCCGCTGCCGCCAATACGCCATATCGGGAATCCGAGAAGTAGATCGCGTTCATGTATAATTCCAGTATTTTGTTCTTGGAATATTCTTTCTCCAGCCGA
>JANYKF010000038.1 GCA_025361665.1 Clostridiaceae bacterium | reverse complement strand
GGCGGCATTTGCCGCCGGATGCATGCAAGTCGCAAAATGCAACTTGCATGAAAAAGTCGAAAATCGACTTTTTGCACGAGAATCATCCTTACAATTGCGTCTAAGCGGTCATTGCTTCAATCCAGCCATTGCTTCAACCTTGTTGTCTTTTCACCAGCGCAGCTCCGGTACGATGGCGTTCGTCTTCTCTCCACCCAAGACCTTCCTCAGGTTCTCCACAGCCGCCATGGCCATGTTGTTACGGGTCTGCGCCGTGGCGGAACCGATATGTGGCACGGCAACGACGTTCGTCAACTGCAGAAGAGGATTGTCCGGCTCAATGGGCTCGGTGTTGAAAACATCAAGGCCTGCTCCGGCAATCACATGGTTCTGCAGCGCAAAGATCAGGGCCTTTTCATCGACTGTTTTTCCCCTTGAAATATTGATGAGGATGGCTGACTTTTTCATCATGGCAAATTGTTCAGTCCCAATCATGTGGTGCGTTTCGCTTGTGTAGGGAGTGATGACGACAACAAAATCCGAGCGTTTCAGAAGGTCGGTCATTGCAGCATATTCGGTTCCAAGCCGGGCTTCAGCCGATGGTTTTCTATTTCGGCTGCAATACAGCACGTTCATGTGAAACCCATGAATGGCGCGATCCGCGACAACCTCGCCGATCCGTCCCATTCCGATGATGCCCAGCGTCTTGTGATGAACTTCCATGCCAAAATGCACCTCATCATCTTCCGGCTGCCATTTTCCGGCCTTTACATAGGCATCCAGTTCACATAGGCGGCGAGCAACGGACAGCATCAACCCAAATGCCAGGTCAGCGACTGTATCCTCCAGGACGCCGGGTGTATTCATGCCGACGATGCCACGCTGCTTCATGACCGCCAGATCGAAATTGTCATAACCGACGGATGCATTACTTATCGCGCGCAAATGCGGTGCCTGGTCCAGGATGGCCTTGTTCAGGCGCAGTCCCCCATCCAGCAGGAGCCCGTCCTTATCCTTGATTTTTTCTGCGAACAATGCTTCGGTGTGGATTTCATCATCGTTCCATTTTTCATACTCACAAAAGGCGCCAAGCGCTTGCTCAGCCTCCTGTGAAATCAGGAATGCGACGAAGACTTTCGGAGGTTTCGGGGGATTCGCTGACATGCCATTCGTGATGCTTTTCAAATATTGAACTTCCTCAATGTCATATCCTGAACCATCTTCCCTCAAAACATCATGTTGCCACAACGTCGGCGCAGCATCCGGCTTTCCGGTCATCGTACCCCACGAAAGATTTGTTTGTGTTTTTCCCAGTACAAGTCCCCAAATATAGCTGCCGATCCGTTCTCTGGAAAACAACGGGATATGCGTCTGAAAAAGGCTGCCATTGGGTCGGTGAAGCCACTCCGTACAGAAAATCGGACGACCGTATGTCTTTAGTTTTGATATGGCTGCTTCCGTTGTTTCCAGATTGCCATAGGAATGAAAACTGATGACGTCAGATAATTCAAGCTGTGCCCGCCCCAAGGAATCATCCTGATCGAAGGACCAAATCCCGGATGTCAAAGGTTGTTCATGCAGCACACTCCGAGCCCACCGAAAGGAATCACGCAGCAAATCCGTGCTTCGTTCTCCTCTGCCGCCATTTCCCGGCTCATTGTAGAGATCCCATGCGATGACCCGCTTGTCCTTTCCAAAACAAGACACAATATCCATCACATATTCTTCAAGAGAATCTCGTTCATCCGGATCGTCCGAGATGACCGGGCCGGGGCTTGGTGTCCAGCCACTATTGTGAATACCGGCAACAGGGGCGTCCTGCCTGCCTGAATACGGTTCCTTGTTTGCGAAAGCGCAATCATCAAAAAGAATGGGCATCGTGGTCATGCCATGGCTGGACGCCGTTTCCAGAAAGTTGTGAATCCGTTGCTTATACCCATTCTTGTCTTCTTTCCAGACAATGTACTGGAGAAAAATCCGGCAACTGTCAAATCCAATTTCCGATGCCCATTTCATCTCCTGAGCAATCGTAGGCAAGTCAAAGGAATCCGCCTGCCACATTTCTGTAGAATTGACCGCGGTTCTGGGCACATAATTGAAGCCAATAATCCAGTCATGGCTTTTATCCCAGTTCCATGCTTTCCCGGTACTCCATTTTCCTGAAAAACCGTGACTTTCATTGCTGCTCATGCTTTCCACCTTCAGCAGGATATTTGCCGAAATCCCTCCAGGCCCGAATGACCGCCGAGTAGTTTTCCTTCGGTGTTGTGTTCACAACGGCATTGGATGCGCCCAAAACAAAGCATCCATTCGGCTTGCAGTCCATCAGCAATTCCTTTGTGTCCGCATAAAGCTTTTCCGGGGTTGCGAGGATCAGTTCACCGCAATCAATGTTGCCGCAAAGGCACAAACGAGTCCCCATCTGTTCCTTGACGACACGGATATCCATTCCGGCCACCGGATCCACCGCCTGAACCGCACAAATTCCAGTAGCAGTGAGTCGTTCCAATAACTTGGAAATATTCCCATCCGTATGCAGGATTGGATAAATACCTGCTTTTTTAGCCCCTTCCACCCATCGGGACAGATAGGGCAGGATGAACCTTTCCATTTGCGCGTCATTGAAAAACTGGCCTTTATTGTCGGCCATGTCCGCTGCCGCATAGGCTGCCTGAATCCCGCACGCAGAATACCGGTTCAGGGAATCAATTCCATTGGCGAGCATTTTGCGGCACCGTTCCTCCACTGCATCCGGATCATCCATCAACTGGTAACAGAACTCCATGTAGTTGGAATCCGGCATGGCCATCACGCCGCCACAACCGGCTGTAATGAGGAAATCCGGTGATTCCGCATAAAGGTATTTCGCCAACGTCAGGCGATCCTCCGGTGGCAGCGTGTAGATGCAGTCCCATGGGGAGTCCGGTATCGTCACCCCCGCGAATCCCAATTCATCTGCCACTTCCAGAATGATGCGCGCATCGTTGCGAAGCGCCCGGTCCTTTTCGGCGGAGCTTAACTTCATATATTCGGGACCGGAAAGGAAAGTGCCATCGGAGTATTGGTTCCACATGTGGAAATGCAACTCCCACAGAGGCACTGCGTCAAGTGGAGTCCCGTGTTCCAGTGCCGCGATCATGCGATCCTTCTTTTTGCCCATGTGATCCCTTCCTGCTCTTTCCGGTGAGGTTTTTCAGTACACCAAGCGTTTCATACTCCGGTTACCGCTTCCTGCAGCGACATCCTGGGCGCGTCCATTTTGGGTGCGACGACAACTGCGCAGATGGGATCACTGCCCTCGGCCACAGCCACAAAGTGGCCTTTGCCCGCATCGATGATAATCTGCGTGCCAGGCAATATCCGTGCCATATGTGCGGATGCCATGACAGGCTTGCCATCTGCGACATCAACGAAGAGCATGATGGCTGTTCCGGAAACGAAATAGAACATCTCCTTGTCCACATGCGTCTCAATTTCACTGAAGGTGGGGGTGTGATGCCACGCTTTCAACACGCCGCCCGTCACTTCGTTCGTATTGAAGACCGACGTCAGTACAGAGGCGCTCCATTCAAAGAAATTCTCCTTATAAGTGGTTCCATCTTCCGGCAGCATCACGGCAACGCCGCTGATTTGACTTTTTGTCAGATTCTCAATCTTCACCTGTTTCATATGGAACCTCCATCTCTGGTCATCTTTCAAGGGAGCAGAGGCAATCGCCTCTGTTCCCTGTGAGATCATGTTGTCATTTCTGCATTCAACTCCTGGCATGAACGGCCCCGGGGCTGAAGTTACTGATGGGGTGCGAAATACTCCTGGCTGGCATTTTCCTCGCTCAGTTCCACCCGGTCTTGAGACCCCTCAAAGACGATACCGTTTTCTTCCGCCTTGCGGTAAATGAACTTCAGTCCCTTGATCAACTGGGATTCGTTCAGGTGTTCAATCATCATCGTGGGTGCGAGATCGAGTTTGTTGATCGCCCCAAGATAGGCATTGTAATCCAGAACACCATCCCCAATGTAAGTCTCATCGATTCTTACCGTGGGATAAATGGGTGCCATGTTGAGGTCTTTCGCATGGCAGCTCACCACATGCTCCCCCAGCAGGGCAAGGCATTTCCGGATGAACAGGCCATTGAAGTAATATCTTCTGGGACTGGCAATAATGTTCACCGGATCAAAATGCACGGCGAATCCTTTGCGATCCACGGCATTGATGAGTCTCAGATATTCTTCGGGACCATCTGGGAACAGATAAGACTCTGTCTCCATGACGAGTTTGGCGGTTTTGGGGTTCACCCTGTCCAGAATGCCCTGAACGATGCCCACGGTTTCGATGAAACTCTTTTCGGACAGGTTTTCGGGATTCGCCTTTCCCCATCCGCCGGTTTCCACCGAACCGCCATGAATCACACAGCAGCGCGCACCCATCTCTTCAGTTTTTTCAAGC
>JANYKF010000004.1 GCA_025361665.1 Clostridiaceae bacterium | reverse complement strand
GGTCCGAGGTTCTACTTGTTTTTGCGGGAGGAGGATCTTCCGCTTCATAAGGAACTGGCGGTGTTGTTTGCGACAAGGTTTCCATATGAATACCGGGGCTGCAGTGTAAATTTTTCAGAACCCGTTTCCGCTGATCCCGGCATACGATGGGCATCCGGTATTCGGGAAGGCCTTGTTTCGCCATTGTACTATATTCATGCGCCTGAACCTTTCATCGTCGAACACATCGGGAAAATACCCCGTGACAACGCCGATTGGCTGGCCTTCAGCGAGAACCGCCTGCTGGGCCTGACTTCAGGCAGATTGTTTGTGGACATGCTGCATTTCGACGAAATTCGGAAGCAATATGCCTTTTATCCCGAGGATGTGAAACTTTACCTCATTGCCTCGCAATGGGCCCTGGTCGGCGAAGAGCAGGCCTTTGCG
Organism: Clostridiaceae bacterium; assembly: GCA_025361665.1. Classification (GTDB taxonomy): domain Bacteria; phylum Bacillota; class Clostridia; order DSM-8532; family DSM-8532; genus JAEWSN01. Next base: position 2,265 of record JANYKF010000004.1, on the reverse strand, counting down.
AAACGATGCACCGTCCGGGGCGATGAAACCGGATCCAGGCTCATCTGCGGGAGAATCGTCGAACGGCTGATGCGCCTTTGCTTTCTGTACCGCAATCAGTATGCGCCATACAGCAAATGGTTCGGCACCGCCTTTTCGAATCTTGGCGTATCCGACGCAATCCGTGAAACCGTCTCCAATGCCCTAAGAGCCAATGCGGCCGATGAACGTGAAGACATGCTCGTCAAAGCACAGGCACTGGTGGCAAGGCTGCACAATGACAGTGGCCTGACAGAGCCTCTTCAGATTGAAATTCAGCCCTATTTCGACCGTGACATCAAGGTGATCCATGCGGAGCGGATATCGTCAGCCGTGAAGGCGCAGATTGGGGACCCGCTGCTGCGTACCGTGCCCGGAATCGGCACCTTCAGTCAAATCGGCAATTTCGTGGAATTGTACGACAATCCAAAACAGGCGGATGCCATCGCAAACCTGTACCGGAATATTTGAAAAAACTGCACACCCTTCGAGCATGCGGTTTTTCATGAATCAGCCTGCTACCTTCGCCCGCGAAGCAGGTTGAACAGCCAGAGCAATACGGTGGCCCCAAGAATGGCGACCAGAAAGGTATAGAGGTTGAACCCGCTCATGCCCTTCACACCGAATTGATTCAACAGGAAAGTACCGACGAAAGCGCCGATGATTCCGACCAGGATATTGGCCAGCAGGCCCATCCGGGCATTGTTCCTTGTCAACATGCTGGCGATCCAGCCGGCCATCCCCCCCAGGACAATCCACGCCAGCCAGGTCATACTTGAAAGACTCATGATCTTTCCCCCTTGCCTTCATGCGGCTGAATCAGAACGATGCAGCCGCTTGGCCGGTCAATTCGCCACCGGACGGCGCCCTAAGTTCCCTGATCATTCACTTTCCAATCAAGTCCGGCATCCTTTCCAGCGATTTGTCCAGCAGGATGTTGCCCAACGTTTCCCCTGCCTTTCCTTCAACCAGGATCATGACTCGCTTGATGGAAGGAAATTCAGTCAAAGTATTGACGATGGATGACAGGGTCATCAATTCGCCGGCACTTCCTCCCCCATGGTTGTCAATGAATTCCCTTGAGAAATTGACCGTACAGGTGCCGTTCGCAATGCTGAGGTCCAAGACAACCGTACCTGCCGGCATCGATGGAAACAGCCCTGCCTTTTTGGGGCCCGCGGTCAGTTCCCTGAGTGCCGCATATGCCGTGCGTGCGTTATCGACCGGGACGCTCCTGATTTCCGGGTGCACCTTTTCCGCCATGCCGTCCGGGAAGTAGAGTGTCAGATTCACATTCACGATTTTATCGGGCTCATGCAGGAAGTATCCGCTGGAAAAGCTGTCGATGCCGAGTTCGAACAGTTTCTCGAAGGAAACCACGCCGGTGCCTTCCCGTATCACGCGCTGTTCATAATAGGCGCTGTTTCGGTCCTTGTACCTAACCGTATACTGGTTCAGGCCATCTGCTGTTTTTGTCACTTTCGTGATTTGGGAATAAATGTCCCGCACGGATCCGGTTTTGTCGGCAACCTTTTCCGTCCAATAGGTCCCGGCCACCAGAGGCGTTTCTATCAGGGTGAGCCGGTTGAACTTGGAGTCCATCATGGTTTGCTCCGCCTTCACCTGTACCAGGCGATTCTGTTCAATCACATATTGCATGTTGATCGTGTAGTCGGCCGTTCGCGCGCCTCCAGACGGGTCTCCAACTGTTCCGCTGATCCGGTAGATTCGTCTTGCCGCTTCGTCGGTCATCGAATCCAGCGTCATGACATGGCTGTATTCGGCGAAGCCGGAATAGGCCCATTGATAACCGTCAGCTGACGGAAGAAGCCCGGACAATGCCTCCTTCTGATATACACTGTCATGGATGCTGGCCACATTGGTGATGGCATTCCAGCCGACTTCCTTGCCAAGCAGTTCGGAAACGGCTCTCAGCGGCACATAGGTTGTTCCGTTGTATACAAACCGATCGGCGGCAACCTTGGTTTGGTTGACCTCAAGCGTCATCCCGTTTCTGGTTACCCTGATGAGTTCGCTCAAATCCGTTCCGAAGGCCATTCCGGCGGAAAAGGCGACCAGCATCAGCATGACGGCGAACAAGGAGAATACCTTTCTAATCCTGTTTTTTTTCAGACCTTCCATTTTTTCACCCATTCCTTTCACTCCTTTCCTATCCTGAAAATACGCTGTTTGGATATTGAAAATCCAATAAATCATGAGCGCATTTTCATGGCTTGCTGGTGATTC
>JANYKF010000033.1 GCA_025361665.1 Clostridiaceae bacterium | reverse complement strand
GCTTGAAAAGGATCTGGCCGTCAGGGCGAAAAAGGTCATCGAAAAGACGGGAAGGGTTCCAGTATTGGCCACGATCCTCGTTGGCGACAATCCTTCCTCTGTCACTTATGTGCGCATGAAGGGCAATGCGTGCAGGCGGGTGGGCATTGATTCCCTGAAGGTGGAATTGCCCGAAGACTGCACCACAGAAGATCTCCTCGGGAAAATAGCAGCCCTGAACGCGGATGAAAATGTTTCCGGAATCCTGCTGCAGCATCCCGTCCCAAAGCAGATTGACGAGCAAAGATGCTTCAATGCCATATCGATGGAGAAAGATGCCGACGGGGTCAATACAAGCAGTTTTGGCGCCATGACGATGAAACTTGATGCTTTCGTTTCCGCCACCCCGTTGTCCATCATGAAGATCCTCAGCCATTACGGCATTGAACTTGAGGGCAAGGAAGTTGTCGTGGCCGGAAGAAGCCCGATACTGGGAAAACCGGTTTCCATGCTGCTGCTGAACGCAAATGCGACCGTGACGATCTGTCATTCGAGAACACGGAACCTTCCCGAAATCCTGAAAAGAGCGGACATCATCGTGGCGGCGATCGGGAAACCCAAATTCATCCAAGCCGATTGGGTCAAGGAAGGGGTCGTACTGATTGATGCGGGCTATAATGCCGGCAATGTCGGGGATATCGATCTGGAAAACGCCGTGTCGAAGGCAAGTGCCTACACGCCCGTTCCCGGCGGGGTTGGACCGGTGACAATCGCAATGCTGATGGAACAGACGATTTGCGCGGCGGAGCGGAAAGCATCGATGTGATTTCGTAAAGATTTTAGCAAGTCCATGAAGTTGGTCAAAAAACGATGACACACAAGGGGGATGAAGATGAACAGCCTGCAGCAAATGCGCTTGAAGAATCCGGGCATTCAAATCATGACGACGGCGGATCCGGAATTCCGCCATTACGGACGTTGCTGGACCGAGTTCACGCTGCCGGAAATGGTTGCGATGGCAGGGGAAATCCTCCCCATCCGTCCTGACGGCGTGGCCTATGTACCAAGCGTTCCCGCGCTTGAAGCCCTGACGTCCGAGGAAGAGGTGATCCGCCAATCCGTGTTCGGCGGCATGCCCATGCAGATTGGCTATTGCAGCGGGCAAAACCGAAGGATGGACGGAATGGAATTTCACCAGGGCAGTGAACTGATCGTCGCTCTGACGGATGCGATTCTCCTTCTTGGGACTTATGACACGCTCCACGAAAAGGACGGCAATTTCTCCATGGATTCCGGCGACATGAAAGCCTTTTTTCTTGCATGTGGAGAAATCGTCGAACTGCATGGTGGCATCATGCACTATGCGCCTGTCCAGGTCGAGGCGAAGGGATTTCTGACACTCATCATCCTGCCCAGGGACACCAATACGGCCTTATCGGCGAAAGTGGCGAACGTGCCGTCTGACAAGCTGCTCGTGGCACGCAACAAATGGCTGATCACCCATCCGGATGCCGGATACGGATATCGGGGAATGACGGGCGCCAATATCACCTTCGCGGCAGACTGATGGGTGGCACCGGATACCTCCGGCCATCCGTCAGATTGCTGCAATCGATTCCCAACTGCAAGAACCACACCAGACAGGAGAAATCGGGATGGAATGCAGGGTCTGTTCACCGTTGAATCTTGATAATCTGCGGATGCTGGGACGCCAGGATCAATGTCCCAATCTGCCGTTGAAACTGTACTGGACAGACAGCGGTCTTGAGTTCGACTTGAGGGGGAGCACGCTTGATCTTGAGGTTGAAGCCGATTACGACTCCCTGGAACCTTGGATCAGCGTAGCCGTCAATGGGCATGACATCATCCGCATGCCGGTCGGCAAAGGCCGCAGATGGATTTCGCTGCTGAGCGGCCTGGATCCTGATCAGCCCCACCACATCCGGCTCCTGCGCGAAAGCCAGGCCATGCCGGGTGACCCCGCGTGCATGTTGGCCATCCACGCTTTGCGCTTTGATGGCAGGCTCGCGCCACTGCCCGAGCCAAAATGCAGGATAGAATTCATCGGCGACAGCCTGACCAGTGGGGAAGGGGCATATGGAGGGACGGCCGATACGGAATGGCGGCCGATCTGGTTCGCCGGCTCGAAGGGATTTCCCCAGCTTACGGCCGATCTGCTTGGCGGCGAGGCGCGGGTCATCTCCCAGAGCGGTTGGGGCGTGCGGTCCTCTTGGGACAACAATCCGGCGAATGTCATCCCTGCTTACTACGGCAAGGTTTGCGGGACGGTTCGCGGAAAAGGCGGAAATGATGCGGCATATGATTTCAGCACATGGAAACCGGATGTCATCGTGTGCGCATTGGGCGCGAACGATTCGAACGCAATCCGGAGCAAGAATGCATTCACGGATCCGGTTACCGGGAATGTCTTCAAGCAGGACAAAGCAAATCTCCAGCCGTTTGAAGACGCAACTGTGGATTTTCTCAAACTGATCAGGCAATGCAACCCGGAATCACCCATCCTATGGGTGTTCTGGGAAAAGGCAGAGCCTGTCTGCACGCATATCCGGAAGGCCATTGCCCGGAGAAGACAAGACGGCGACGAAAACTGTTTCTTTGAATCCGTTCCCATGATGCGTGCCGACGGTGCGCGGAATCATCCAGGCATCCAGTCGCACGGGCGGTTTGCTGAAAAACTGGCCGGTATGATCAAAGGCTATGTCCGGGGATGACGGGAATCGGTTTGCATTTTCGTACCGAACAAGTGATTCCGGTGTAAAGCGCATCCAGTCAAAAGGGAGGCATCGCGCCCAGTTGCGTGATGCCTCCCTTTGCATGCTATTTCGTCAGAATCGTCAGGGTTGCCGCCTGTTCGGCAGAATCGTCAGGGTTGCCGCCTACTTTGGCGAAATTGTAAGGGTTGTCGAGGGAATCTCCAGTTGGCTGCTTTTCACGAGTGAACCCTGCACGACGGCTCCTTCGGCCGTATAGGTGCCGGGGGAGGAAACACGGGCGTAGTAGATGATTTTGTGCTGCAGATCCCAATCGCGGCCGATGACGAAATTCACCTTCTGACCCTCATAGTCCCGGTACCAGAAACCTTCCGCGGGACGGATGCCATATTGCCACGGGTTCGCGATGGGTGTCAGGCCCGCAGGCAGGTAGTCGGTGACTTCATAGGTGCCGTCCATGGCGTTTGAGGAAATATCCCAATCCAGCTCCACGCGAATCAGGTCATTTATGCCGAAAGTGGTTCCCGCCTGGCCGGTTCCTTCGTTGATGTAGGTGCGGACCAGTTTCAGGTCCGGATCGTTTGTCACGGCCTCCTGTGGTGCCAAATAGGTGGAAGTGACCGTGCCGTTGCCGGTTACCCCTGAGATGACCAATTCCGATGCTTTGGCGGAAATGACGGTTATGAAGGCGATGCTGCCGTTTTCAAGGACTTCCTTGTTGACCTTTCCGGCGTTTGTCCATGTGAAGGAAAGGGTTTCGGAAGGCAGCGAACGGAATTGCGCTTTTGTGTAGAGCAGGTCTTCGATGCCCGTGTATACATTTTTCGATCCGTTGTCCAGCACCCAGCGATGAAGGCCATCCGCGGCAGGCAGCTGAAGGGCTGCGGCTGCAGCCGCAGCCAGTGCTGTGAACTGCAGGGCTTCGTCCTTGCCATCGGCTGATTTGGGCATGCCGGGTTTTCCGGACGGTGAAACGGTGTCGGCTGCAGCCGGGTTTTCCGGTGCTGTCCCGACGGCTGCAACCGGGTTTTCCGGCGCTGTCCCGACGGCTGCAGACGGCTTTTCCGGTGCTGTCCCGACGGCTGCAGCCGGGTTTTCCGGTGCTGTCCCGACGGCTGCCCCGACGACGGCCGACTTGCCGGAGGTCCTGCCCACACCGGCCCCAGGGACAACGGCTGTGCCAGGGTCGGCAGCCGTGCCTGATGCTGCTGTCATTCCATAATTTCCTGACAACCCCGCAGTACCGTTTTTCACCCGGACATATGGAGCGGCGGTTTCCAGAACCGGGGCCACTTCAGCGTCCCAGAGAGCGCGCGCCGAGGGAAGGTCTCCCACTGCGGCATATCCGAGGATGATGAACAGCGTGTCTTCCAGGGTCGCCGTCTGCACATTGGCGGCCAAATTCAGTTCCATCAGCACCGGTTCGCCCAGCACGGCCAGCGCATACAGCGCAGCCGGCAGCGGGTTTTCTGAAGCGTAGACTTTTGCGTAGAGCCATGTTTTCAGGGAGTCCGTATTCCCGTTTTCCTTCAGCATGCCTGCGAGCAGCGCCGTCATGCGCAAATCGCTTTCCGCATAGGGCAGGATGCCGTAGCCTCCGTCGGAACGGCGATAGGTGCCGACATCCACGATATCGGGTGTCCAGAGTCCATCCGTGATGTTGGAACCATCCGTGCTTGTTTTTCCCTGCGTCATGATTTCATTGAGCCACTTTTGCGCGGAGGAACTCACCAGGCGCTGGTCCAGACGGTGCCCGCTGCTCCAGGCAAGAGTCTGCAGGGTTTGCAGCAGTTCGGCCCGGGCCGGGTCCGAAACAAACAGGCGCGTCAGGCCTTTTGTTCCGGCCGGAATGGCCATGCCGTCCGCGAGATTGACGGAGACGGTTTTCTGCATTTCACGGAAGGAGCCCACCACGGTCACTGTCCGTTCAATGGCATCCGTCAGACCTGTTGCGGATCTTGCCTTGAGGATGAAGGTGTAGGAGCCTTCCGGAAGTTTCCCGACCGGGAGGTGCACCCGCTCGAACGCCTTGGCGGTGACGGTTGCATTCAGATTCGGCAATTGCGCGGAGGTGATGCTGAAGGTGACGTCTTCGCCAGTCTTCAAATCATTTCCGTATGCCGTGAAGCCGACCTGCGGTTCGTCCCCCGCCAGATAGGTGGTGTTGAGGGTTTCACTGAGGAAGAACGGGAGGCTGACAACAGCCGTGCCTTTTCCCGATCCGCCTTGCAGTGTCTGTGATATGCCGGACACGCTGATCCGCCAGGAGGTGACATTGTCCGGGATTTTGAAGGTGAGGGTGCCGGTGCCGGTCTCATCCAGCGTTTTCATGGCAAAGTACGCACTGTCCTTGAAATCGCTGCGAACCACATACGAGGCGTCTGCTCCGCCAACGGCCATGTCGGCCGAGACGTTCTTGTTCTTGGCGCCGCCGTAAGCAGCGGAGACGGAAGGTGCGGGCATGGCCGGGGAAGCCAATCCGCGCTCCATCATGCCGCCGCCGGAGTACATGGGATAGACCGGGCCGCCTGAACCTGAACGGCGGAGGATGCCGTTGTCCATCCATCCGTACAGCACGGGCAGCACATCGTTGTACTGATCGGCCAGCTTGAACAGCGCCTCATCCACGAGCGCGACGTTAATCGTGGCGGGAACCGGCTTGCCGGAAGGATCTTTCGCCTTCACCGTAATGGTCACCGTATCGCCGGGGCGATAGGTATCCTTGTCTGTCGTGGTTTCAAAGGTGATGCGCTTCTCCTCGGAGTCGTAAGTCAGACTTGTCTGCACCGCGTGATAGACGCGGCCGTCGAACACCACCCCGTCGAGTGTCAGGTTCGGAGCCATTGTTTCGGAGAAGACAGTCTCGTATTTCGGCTGATTCGCCACGGTGTAGGATTGGATGCCGTTCCAGGATGCCACGAACAGGGTGCGTCCCAGGACCGGTTCCTTGTCATTCCGTTCAACGGCTGCTTTCACGGGATCGCCGGCACGGTAGCTGCTTTTGTCCGTGTTCAGGCTGTACCAGGTGCCCTGGTTCGGGTTGTTGTCGTATCCGCTCGGGGAATGCCAGGTATTGAAGCGCATGATGTGGTTGTTGTCGTCTTTTGTTGTGAGTTCAGTCGTGTAGTACCCAATGGATCCGGCCGGTATCGGGAATTGCCAGGAGCCTTTGCCATCCGCACCTGTGGCAAAAGTGAACGACCCGACTGTTTCCTTCTTTTCACGGTATTCATAAGTGGGCACAACGACTTTGTTCACGAAATCATAGTTTTCGCCTGTTGCCACGCGTTCCCATGTGGTGCGGGTGACCGTGCCGCTGAAGGTTTGACCGGGAACAGGAGGGCCGTTCATTTGCGCGTCATTGTTCGGATCGTTATCATTGAGCGGTACCAGGTCAGCTTTGTTCACGGCTGCCGTGATTCGGCCGAACATGTCCTTTTTCTCATCCGTTTTCGGGGTTCCATCCGCATTGACAACATCTCCGGAGGTTTCCACCAGGATGTCGTTCATGAATACGCGCAGATAGGAAGACGCGGTGATTTCACCGGATTCCGGCAGTACGGAGGTGGCATAGAAAGATGCCCAGAACTCGCCTTGCTGGCCGTCGAAGTATTTCGCCGTGTAGGGAACGGTCAGTTCCCCCTTTTCATTCGTTTTTCCTTCGCCGGTCTGATTCCCTTGCGCTTCCTGGATCGTGTACCGGATGGTCTGGTTCGCAACGGGCGTTCCATCAAAGAAGGCGGCTGTCACCGTGAAGGTGGCGATCTGTCCGGGGAACACGGCCTTTTTATCGACAGTGGCGGTGAGCTGGTAGGCGGGTTTGATGTAATTTTCCACGGAGAAGCCCGAAGATGCGACCGTTTCATCTCCCGCTTTCACGGTGAAGGTATAATAGCCGGGTTCCAAAGCGGGCAGCGAAAGGCTGCCGTCCCAGAAACCGTTCTTCACCGGGAGCGTCTCGGAGAGCAAAGGTTTTTGGATCATGGGCATCCAGTATCCCATCCTGCTGTCCAACCAGGGGTACATGTACCCGCCCTGGGCAACCTCGACAGTGATTTTTTCGGGAGAAATCCCGGACAGGCGGCTGCGGGCGAAACCCCAGAAGCGGACTGTGTCCGAGGGTTTGTACAGGGTGCGGTCCAAACCGGCATATCTCCAGAAGTTACCTTCCGGACCGGCTCCATACCCGTAGCGCGGGGCGAATTCCTTTCCTGTTCCCGTGCCGGTGACAACAGGGTATCCGCTGTTGAGGATGGAGACGGAGCCATCGGCTGCCCGGAGCCTGAAATATTCGGGCTTGTCGGAAGACGCGGCAGGTGCGCCTTTTTTATCGAGGGTGGCAAGACCATCCGCGTTCGTGGTACCGGAAACCTTGGTGGAAAGGCTCTCCACGCTGACGCCGTTCATCGGGAACCCTGTTTCCAGGTTGTTGACCCAGAAAAGAAGGGAGTTTTGATCTTCGATGAACCAGGAAGTCGTATCGGTGACTTGCAGCAGGGCCTGGGCCTTCATGGGTTTTTCCTTGGAACCGGCCTGCAGCTCGACAAGATAGAATCCTGCCGGGAGGGCTTCCGGAAACTCGGTGAAACGGGGCTGCTGAATCGTCAGGTCGATCGGCTGTTTGTACGAAAGGGCTTTCGCCAGTCCACTTGTCGGAAAGGTATTCTGTGAATACGAGTACCAGGCCCAATAGGGAATCTTGTCCCGGAGTTCCAGTGCCTTGATGAAGGCCTTGTCATCCGCGAATCGGTAAACGGAGACGTCGATGGAAGCCTTTCCCCCAGGAGCGGCCGCATCGGGAAGACTGACGTCGAAAGGAACAATGGGCTTGCCGGACGTGGGCTCTTCCAGCCAATTGTTGTTGATGCCGAGATATCCGCCATCGGGATTGGCGGATTTCGCCGGATCCGGATTCGTCTCAAAGGAGAAGGTGAGGTCCGCCTGCAGTGTCCGATCCGTACCGGTCAGGGGAAGACCTTTCTTGACCGTGACGGTATAGAGCGTTCCGAGGGCAAGCGGTTTGAGAGGCACGAAAGCTACGGTTTGCCCATGCGTCTCGAAACGGCCGTCTGCCGCCGGGGATATCGTGAAATACTTTGCCAGGTCCATGACGCCGGGATGGGTGAAATAGATTTCAATGCCGGTATCGATGGGAACTCCGGAGCTTTTGTCCGCCGGCAAGGTGCCCACGATGCCGTAATCACGGCGGGTCTGGAACGCGAATGTGACGGTTGCGCTGTCGGAGGCGGTCAAGTCGAAGAAATAGAGTGCATTGTCTGCAAGAGACTCAGATGGCTTGACGCGAAAAGCGTTTTTCCCACTGGATTCGATGACAAGGGAAAGAGCGGATTGGGTTGTGAACCCGATCCCGATGGGAGCAGCCGTTTCTGTTCCGGCAGGTGCGGTGGCTTCAATACCGGCAGGTGCGGCCGCTTCCGTTCGGGCGGGTCCACCGCGCAGCACCAGGCGTTTGGCCATTTCCAGTGCAAAGGCGGAAGCCTTTTCCGAAGCGGTTCCGGTGCCTTTTGCCGCATCCAGTTCGGATTGCGGTACGGTGAGGATGAAGCCGGTATCCGGGAAAATGCCGGTCTTGTCTGCTTTTTCAGCAGTGAGGCCGTATCCTTTGCGATAGGTGTCCGCGCTGGCCCTGAGCACGGGGGAGAAAGGGTTGCCGATCCAGAAAATCGGTACTGCGAGGATCAGGACGAGCAGGATGGCTAAAGCTCTTTTCATAAATACCTCCCATATGTGGCGGAGTGATTGTCATTTTCATTTTCCGCTTCGGCTTCCGGTCTGCCGGGCCAATCGGGTCCATTGCATCACGGGGTTTTCCGAACAGAAGCGCCTATACCCATCCGACGGCTGACAAGGAGGTTTGGTTCATCGACTGACAAGGAGGTTTGGTTCATCGACTGACTTGGAGGTTTGGTTCATCAGCTGCCCATCAGGATTTCCCCATGTCTTGCCAGGATTTCCCCAAGACCTGCGGTTCCCGTCGTGCCGATTTTCCGGATGGTCACTTCCGCGGCCAAGTTCGCAATGGCCGCAGCCTCCCGGCCTGACGCGCCTGCCGCACGGGCGCAGGAGAAAGCCGCGAGGAATGTGTCTCCGGCTCCGCAGGGATCGATGGGCGGATGGACGGCATGCGACGGGACAAGCGTCACGATGCCTTTCTCCGCCCATATGCATCCTTTGGGTCCGAGCGTCATGCAGACATCCGATTTGTTCTGGTTCGCCAATGCCAGGGCAACCTCGGCCTGTTCTCCAAGGCGTGCCGTTGCCGGGTCACTTTGTTCGAGGATGGCCCGATACCCCTCCACCTCGTTCGGTTTCAACGTAACCCCCTTGAAAAGGGCGATTCTGTCCCGGCTGTCCACGACAACCATCAGCCCGTGTCTTGCCAGGTCCATGATTTTCATCCTGACCGCCGGCGTGATGCACCCATACTTCATCTGATCCGAAACACAGAGCACATCAATGTTTTGCGCGACATGCCCAAGGTTGGCGATGAGTTTGGCTTCTTCCTCCTTGCCCAGCGGTGCGAAGTTTTCAAAGTCGATTCTCGGATCTTCATACTCCACCTGGGAGATCCCTTTCCGCAAAGGCTTGCAGTAAGCGTTCGTCACGCGGTTGCCGCTTCTGAGCAGGCCTTCGGTCTGAATGCCCCGCTTGCCGATTTCGCGGACAAGAGCGTCCCCTCTCCAGTCCATCCCCGCAACACCCAGCAGGAACAGGCTGGCGGGTTTCAGGACGGCAATGTTGACAGCCGCGTTGCCGCCGCCGCCCGGTGACATCCATTCTTCGACGATCGGCAGTGGAAAATGCGGGGTTTCCCTGGACAGTTCGCTTTTCGTCATGTCCGCCCGCCAATAGACATCCAGGCAGATGTCCCCTATCAGGGCAATCCTTGTCTTTGCGATCCCCGACATGATTTCATAAAGACGCTCGGGAGTGGGTCCGTCATAGACCGGAATGGTCGGGGGAATGAGGCCGTCATATGCCTGTAAAGCCGGGGGAACGAGGCCGTCATATGCCTGTAAATGCGGGGGAATGAGGCCGTCATATGCCTGTAAATGCGGGGGAACGAGGCCGTCATATGCCTGTAAAGCCGGGGGATTGATTTCAGACCGGCCGATTCTTTTCTCTGACACCTTTTTTCACCTCCGGAAGAATTCTGATCAGTTTGCCATAAAGATTGGGAATGATGACCCGATGATCCCCGCAAAAGTGCCAACCTTTGCCGCCAACGCTGGTAGGCCTGTTGACGATGTTTTTCCGTGGCCTGTAGTAATAGAGCGGATCGCCGGAACCGATTGCCGCGCGGAAATCGCCAAGGTCAACCAGGTCGAAATTGGCCGTGGTGATGTTGAAGGTCGGATATCCCAGGTTTCTGGAAATGGAAAGCGCCTTCAGGAAAACTTCCGGCCCGATGACGCTCGATCCGAAATTCAGGAACACACCGCCATCCAGGGCGGAAACCGACAAGCAGTATTTGCGGAAATCCACGCCGCTTGCTGCACCGATTGCGGCAAAATCCACGGAGGGATGCTGGTGGATGATATCCGTACCCAGTGCGATATGGTAGGTGGCTGGAATTCCGTTTTTATAAGCCTGGTACAGGATGCAGTCATCCTTGAAGGGATATCGGTCAGGGCTTTCCACCATGCAGACGGCCAGGGACTCCCCATACCCAAGGCCGCACCTTGCGCCCCGCTGCAGCGCTTCATTCATCCATGCGCCGGTTTCCTCCCACATGCCGAAAGAGCCGTCTTCAATGGCCGTGGGGACGTCTTCCGAGGTGCCTCCGTTGAAGGCCAGCTCAAAATCATGGATGCTGCAGGCGCCGTTTCCGCATAGATGGGTGACGAGGCCCCTTCTCATCAATTCGATGACATACCGCGACATCCCCGTCTTGATGACATGCGCGCCCATGGACCAGATGACAGGCCTGCCGTTTTTTCTTGCTTCAGCCATGCGGAGGATGAGTTCGTCAAAATCAGTACCGCCCCAGGGTGCGACAGGATCGACCCCGGGCCTCGCCAGGTTTGCAATCGTGACCAGGTTTGTCCGTTCCCTGACGGAATAAGTCCGGATGTTTGAAAAATCAAGTTGGCCCGGAATTCGTTCATTCATGTCGGCCATACAGATAATACCCCTTGTTCTGCAAACTGATTCATGCCTCAAGGATTTCAGACAAAGAATTCAGCGTACCGTGACCCCACAAACAGCTGCTACCTTCATTATCCCACATTTCATGGAGCTGACACGCACCAATGCCGGTTGTTTGATGACAAAAGGTGGCGTATGCTTGCATGGGTGACCGCCGAAAGCAATAGGCGGCGTGTTCCTTCTTTTCATGTTGCATTGTTCTTGCGAGGTGTTTATGGATAAGCTATTCTATACAGACAGCCATTTGCGCCATTTCGATGCGAAGGTCACTTCCTGCCGGCAGGAAGGCGCTCGGTTTGCCGTCATGTTGGACAGGACCGCTTTTTATCCGGAAGGCGGCGGACAGCCGGCGGATACGGGGACAATCGGCGGGAGTCCCGTTTTAGATGTGCGGGAACAGGATGGAGAGATCATGCATCTCATGGAAGCCCCGATTCCCCCAAACACCCCCGTTGTCGGGGA
>JANYKF010000013.1 GCA_025361665.1 Clostridiaceae bacterium | reverse complement strand
CCGCCGGATGCATGCAAGTTGCAAAATGCAACTTGCATAAAAAAGTCGAATATCGACTTTTTGCACGAGAATCAACAATGGAATTGCCTAAAAATTGTGAGTATCGCCGGCTCGGCCGGGTATGCCGGAATGCCTTGCCCGTGTCCGCTGCTGCCTGTCCGACAGGCGCAACCCAGACGGTTCGCGGGCAAGCCGGCAGGCATGATGTCTTCCCGTGATCAGGAAACAAGGATGATGGTCAGAAATCTTGCCGGTTTTTCATCAAGCGCCAGCATGCGGTGGGGAATCATGCTGTTGAAATAAAGCGAGTCCCCCGGAGAAAGGTCATAGGCCTGGGTTCCGATCGCGACCCGCATGCGGCCTTCCAGGCAGTAATTGAATTCCTGTCCCTTGTGGGTTACGGGCTCCGGGCTGTTGTGCGGGTCCAGGGTGACCAGAAGCGGTTCGATTTTCCGGTTCGCGTACGTGTAGGCAAGGCTTTGGAAACGGTATTGATCATACCTTTCTATTTCAAGGCCCATCCCGCTTCGGATGAAACAGACATCATGGAGTTTTGGGGAAACGCCTGTGAGGATTTCCGTCATGTCCACGCCATGGTAATCGGCCATTTCGTAGATGAGGCTTACCGGAATGTCATCTTCACCTGACTCGTAACGGTGCAGAGCTTCCGGGGAGATTCCTAGCCCCGTGGCCATGACCTCCTCCGTGATTCCACCAAGCAGGCGCAGCCCCTTGATTCGGACGGCGATATCCTTGACGCGCTCATTCATGACATTGTTTCCTTTCACCACTTGTCCTGTTCCCATGATAAAAGAACTTGGATGATTAGGCAAGCAGGAAATGCCGCGCAGTACCGTCGGTCGATGCCATCTGTTACAATGGATTCGTTAAGGCATGGAAATAGTCAAGGATGAAATGGAAAAGGAAAAATGATGGCAATCAAGACGTACCGGCTTCAGAATCCGGAGCTCCTGCACATTCCGGACGGCGAGGGGAAATGGTCCAGCGGATGCGATCAGGATTGGTTCGGCACGGAATGGCAGCGTCGCGCCGGATGCGGACCCAGTGTGGCATCGAACATCATGCTTTACCTGCATGCAGGCGGAGTGCTGCAGCTCCCGTATGATCTCCCCGGCAGGGCGGGATGTCTGCGGCTGATGGAAGACATGTGGAATCATGTCACGCCAACCCGGCATGGAGTGAACACCGTTCAGCTCTTCTCGGACGGGCTGCATTCATTTGCCGGGCGCCAAGGGTACCGCCTAGATTGCGATATCCTGCTCTATCCGAAACTGCCGGGCAAGCGGCCTGGCTTCCGGAATGTGGCAGCCTTTCTGGCGGATGGTCTTGCGTTGGATTGTCCGGTTGCATTCCTGAACCTGTCGAACGGCGAGGTGGACAACCTCGATGCATGGCATTGGGTGACCATCGTGCGGATGGACACGGATACGGAGAACGATCAGGCGCTCATTGAGATTTATGACGGCAACTCAACCGCCATGGTTGATTTGAAGACATGGTGCGCGACAACGACGGAAGATGGCGGCTTCGTTCATTTCAGGCGCATCGGATAGCCGGGCGGACTTCGTGGAGAGGTGGTTCATTCTCCGGCGAACCGGTACCCGATTCCATGGACCGTCAGGACGTATGTCGGATTTTTTGGGTCCGTTTCAATTTTCTGCCGGATATTCTTGATGTGGGAATCCACCGTCCGGTCAAATCCGTCATAATCATTCCCCAGGGCCGAGACAATCAGTGCTTCCCGGGTGAAAACCTTATTTGGATAGGTGATCAGGGTCATGAGGATCCTGTATTCGTTGGGTGTCAGGTTCACGGGTTCCCCTAGTTTTTTCACTTCGTGTTTCATGGGCTCCACGACCAGATCGCGTTCGTTGTATTCCAGGAGGTTGGCAATGGGAAAGGATTCGGGTCCACTCCGCCGCAGCAGCGCCTGGACCCGGGCTGCCAATTGCCGGATGCTGAAAGGTTTCGTGACATAATCGTCCGCACCGATTTCAAGCCCCCGCAGCATGTCCGGTTCATCCACCCTGGCGGTCAGCATGATGATGGGAATTCTTGATTTCTTTCGGATTTGTCTGCAGAAATCCTCGCCGAAGTGGTGAAATCCTATCTCGAGGGATTCGGCTATACGGTTTTTGAAGCGCACGATTG
>JANYKF010000522.1 GCA_025361665.1 Clostridiaceae bacterium | reverse complement strand
GCGCAGCGAACTGTTCGCGCATTGCCAGAAACTTACATTTCAATTCTATGATAAGCAAAAAACCGGCCAACTGATGACGCGTATGACCAATGATCTTTTTTCGTTGTCGGAACTGTTTCATCATGGGCCGGAAGACGCCTTGATCGCGATCATCAAAGTGGCAGGCGCGTTCGTCATCCTGCTTGGCATCGATGTGAAACTGACGCTGGTCCTGTTCGCCTTCCTGCCTGTCATGACCTGGTTTGGACTTCATTTCAACAAGAAGTTGAATCTGACGACGAGGAAAAGCAGGGACAGGATCGGGGACATCAACGCGCAAATCGAAGACAGCCTTTCAGGGATACGGGTGGTGAAGTCCTTCGCCAATGAGGAAACCGAAATGGCGAAGTTCACCCATGAAAATAATCGCTTCCTGGAAAGCAAAAGGAGCTTTTATCAAATCGAAATCAGCTTCTTTGAGGGGCTTCTGGCGATCACGCAGCTGGTCACCGTCGCGGCTGTCGTTCTGGGCAGCGCCGCCGTCATGAAGGCCTCGATGGATCTGCCGGATCTTCTCACCTTCCTGTTGTATCTTGGCAACCTCATCGATCCCGTGCAAAGGCTGATGAACATCACGAAACAATATCAGGAAGGCATCACAGGATACGACAGGTTCATGGAAATCATGGAAATCGATCCTGCCATCAAGGATGCGCCCAATGCGATTTCCTTGCTGAATGTCAAGGGAAATGTGGACTTGCGGAATGTAGGGTTCAAGTACAATGAAGAACATGACTATGTGCTGAAGAATATCAACTTGTCCGTGAAGTCAGGTGAACGCATTGCACTGGTTGGCACTTCCGGAGTCGGGAAGACAACCCTGTGCTCCCTGATTCCACGTTTTTATGATGTGATGGAAGGGGAACTGCTGATTGACGGCATCAACGTGAAGGATGTCACCTTGCACACATTGAGAAAGAACGTGGGCGTGGTTCAACAGGACGTTTATCTGTTCAGCGGGACTGTCCGGGAAAACATCCTTTACGGCAGGCCCGACGCGAATGAGGAGGAAATGGTGGAAGCGGCCAAAAACGCATACGCTCATGGGTTCATCATGGAACTGCCGGATGGGTATGACACGGACATCGGTCAGCGGGGAGTGAAGCTTTCCGGCGGTCAGAAGCAAAGGCTGAGCATCGCCAGGGTCTTCCTGAAGAATCCGCGTGTGCTGATATTCGACGAGGCGACGAGTGCACTGGACAATGAAAGTGAAAAAATGGTGCAGGCGTCCATGGAAACCCTGGCGCTGAACCGGACTACATTTGTCATCGCCCATCGGCTGTCGACCATCCGAAATGCGAAAAGGATCATTGTTCTGACGGAGCGCGGCATCGAGGAAGAAGGCACCCACGACAGCCTGATGGCCATGGAGGGTGCCTACGCGCGCTTATACGGCATGCAGTTCTGACGATGGAGATGAAACACCTGCAGTTCTGACAATGGAAATGTTCCAAATGCAGTTCTGACAGCGGGAACGATCCTGCGAGATGGAAACAGCATGAACCGGGGTATCGGAAGGTTCTTCGTCAAATGTCAAGGACAGATCGGGCCCGATCTGCTTGTGTTCAACCACGAGTCCCGTGGCAAGATCCCGGACTGTCTTCCCATCACCGGCGCTGAGATCCTTGATTGTCACCTCCCGTCCTTGGATATTGTCCATGAAGAAAGCAAACAAGATGTCACCCGTGTCGGAAGTCTTGCAGGTAAAGCGCATGGGAACCCCTGATGTCGTGATTCCTTCCGCGCGCTCCCAGGGACGTGTGCCGTATATGGCTGAACCATAGGTCGCAAGCCAGGCTCCAAGATTACGCAAAAGGATCTCCTGTTCGACGGGAATCGTTCCGTCCGGCATCGGACCGATGTTCAGAAGCAGGTTGCCATTTTTACTTACGATATCCACCAGCATGCGGATCAACTCAGGAAACTTGATGTAGGCATCTCCCTTTTCCTCCCGGTTGTAGCCGAATCCAAGCCCCATTCCACGACAGGTTTCCCATTTGCCGGGAATGATATCCTGCATGACGGCAAACTCCGGCGTCCGGTAATCAAAGTGCGGCGGTTGGATGTTGCCGGTGTTTCCTTGCTGGAGCATTTTCATCGAACGGGCGTTGAGAAGCGCCCTGACCGGTTTTGTCCGGATGAGGGCATGCATCCATCGGGGCATCTGACCCCAACGGTCATTGACGACCCCCTCCGGGTTCTTGTTGTAAAAATACGCGAACAGTTCAAAGGGGTTCGTGCCTGGCGGGTATGCGATATCGCCCCAGAGGATGGAGGGATCGTACCGATCAATCAGCTCATGCCAATGGGCGAACTGATAACGCGCATATCGAGGGCCGATCGGGCCGCCTTCACTGATCAGACCGGGGATATCGGCCATCGGTTTTCTGGTGTAGGACTGGTCAAGCGCACTCGAATAATACAGCCCCATGCGCATGGATCGATCTTTGACCGCCTGGCTCAGCTCACCGACGACATCCCTGTCCATGCTGTATCCGGGGATGGCGTAATTGGGTGTCCTGCTGGGCCACATGAGGAAACCGTCCATGTGCTTCGCCACGAGAACAACATATTTTGCCCCTGCATCACGGAACAGGTCCGCCCATTTTTCAGGCTGCCAGGCCGCACTTTCTTTCTTGAACTGGGACGCGAAATCGAAATAGGAAGCTCCTTTCCCATATGCTTCTTCATGGTGCTTCTGAGCCGGGCTTCCCTTGATGCGGATCGAGTTGACGTACCATTCGCTGTAGGGAATGTTGCGAAAGAACGAGGCATAGCCTTCTTCTTTCATGATCTTGTTGATGTCGCCATGTCCGAGGGGTGCATACGCGGGGATGCTGTAAAGTCCCCAGTGAATGAAGATACCGAATTTCGCATCGTGATACCAGGCCGGGACTTTGTGCTGCGCGACGGACTGAAGAGTAGCCTTGTAATGCATGCTGACCTCCGAAAGGAATAGGATGGAGACTATAGTTCGTGCATTGCTTTTTTCGTCAGCGAATACAGTTCCTCGTATATGCGTTTGCGGGAGACATATTTTGCTTGCTCTTCCATCTCAGGCACAATGGATTTCTTATTGCGGATCATCCTGCCAATCTCTTTGGCATCCTTGTAAACGCCGACGCTCAATGCTGCAAGAAGGGAATCCCCATAGGCGGCGCCGATTCCCTCCTCAACCGAGTTCTGGGTTCTTCCGCTGATATTCGACACGATCTGCAGCCATTTTTCGTTTTTCACACCGCCGCCCACGGCCATGATTTTCTTCGTGTCCAGCCGCATCCCGTCGAAGATGTCGAAATGCTGCGCAATGCCATAGCCTATCCCTTCCAGGCAGGCATTGTACAGGTGCGCACGGGTATGCCTGAGCGTCAGCCCAAAGATGACCCCTTTGGCGCCCGGGTCGTTGATGGGTGTCCTCTCGCCGCTGAAATAGGGAAGGACGATCAGGCCATCCGATCCCGGGGCAATGCAGCCAGCTTCTTCAGTCAGCAAGTCGTAGGCGTTCCTGCCGGTTTTTTCCTGGATCTCCAGCAGGTCCTTGGCAAGGTTGTCCCTGAACCAGCGGGTCAATGTGCCGGCCGTCGACATGCCGGCGGTGACGGCAAAAGTATCGGGGAAAAGGTATGGGCCTGTCCAAAGACGTGGATCCGCCATGAACGTATCCGTGACATGAATGATGAAAACCGAGGAGCCATACATCAAAAGCATGTCACCCGGTTCCGATACGCCTGCGCTGATGGCCTCGGCAGCGGCATCGGCAGTGCCGACGGTAACGGGTGTTCCTGCTGCGAGCCCGGTTTCACTGGCTGCCAGCCTTGTGACATTTCCAGCAATTTCACCTGTCCAGCGGCATTGGGGCAAATGACCGGGCCTGCAGATAACTTCCAGATTATTGTATGCCCAATCATGGGCGTGGCGATCATACATTGGAACCCAGGATGCCGCGGTATATTGGTCGATGACATATTCGCCGGTCAGTTTCGCCACCAGGTAGGTTGTACCGGTGATGAATCTGGCTGTGGCCTCATAAATGTCCGGTTCGTTGTTCTTGATCCATAGGATCTTGGCGGCTGCCGACTGCGAGGTGATGGGCATGCCATATTCCGCAAGAACATGCTCCCTGCCGAAAAGCTCCTCGAGGAAAATGATCTCCTTGCCGGCCCGGACATCGATGCCGTAAAGGATTGCTTTCCGCAGCGGCCTGCAGTCTTCATCAACCGGCAGGCAGCAGGGTGCGATGGTGCTGCACCCGACAGCCATGATATCCGAAGGATTGGCCCCGCTTTTCGCAATCAGACCATTTGACAGTTCGCAAAAATCCCCCCACCAGGTCTTTTCAGCGTCGTGTTCCGCGTGCCCCGGCCTGGGGGATTCCATATCATGCGGACAGCATTGGCTGGCGATAACCTGGCCTCCTGCATCCGTGATGACCCCTTTGCTTTCATAGGTGCCGATGTCAATGCCCATGAAATATGGACTGCTCAACGCCTTCAACCTCCCCGGGAAACATGGGTGTCCGATAGCGGGTCAATTTCAATCAATCCCGGTTCAGAACCGGAATGGCGTTCATTCAATACCGGTTCAGACTGAACCTGCTGTCAAGCTGCTGAACCATGGTGCTGACAATCTGGCTGAGATTCTCTAGATCCAGCACATCGCAGACTTCCACAGGGGAATGCGTGTACCTGGCGGGAAAGCCGAGATCCAAAACGGCAACGCCGGCTCCCTCAAGCTGCACGTAAGCCGAGTCCGTGATGACTCCCAGCGTTGCGCTCCGCTGGATGGGCAGCCCCGCATCCTCTGCGGATTTCAAGGCGAGCTTGACCAGGCCTTCATGCGGCAGCGTTCCATTGAGCGTCCCCCTGCCATGGAAGGTATAAAGGTTGATGGCCGGGCCTTCTCCAAGCCCGGCTTCAAATCGGTTTCGCAAGTCCGGCGTGTCTCCTGACAGAACGACATCAAGGCATAGGGCGATGTCCGGCCTGATTGCCCTGGCGGCAACGGCGGCTCCCCGCAGATTGAATTCTTCCCAGACCGTGCCGACGAAATAGACATCCGATTTCGGCCGGTTCCGATGC
Source organism: Clostridiaceae bacterium (assembly GCA_025361665.1). Lineage (GTDB taxonomy): Bacteria > Bacillota > Clostridia > DSM-8532 > DSM-8532 > JAEWSN01. Next base: position 5,086 of record JANYKF010000522.1, on the reverse strand, counting down.
AGCAGGGAGGCTGTCCTGACCAGGCTGGCGCATCCACCCCGGTTGTCCACCGCTGTACCGCAGATTCTGGAGCCCTGCAGCTTTTCAAACGAGGGCCGGTAGATGGCGGGACAACCAATGTCGATGCCCATTTCCCACACCTGCCTGTCAGATTTTGCACCCAGATCGATGAACAGAGAAGTGACAGGATCCACCTTGTATTTTTCTTCAGGCTGTGTGGCATGGTGGGATTTGATCCCGATGACGGCGGGATGGAAATGCCCGTCTCCGGAACGGACGACAAGCTTCAATCCCGGCAGCACCTTCTCGGGTATGCCGCCAAGGCGGTCGACCTGCAGGTATCCGTCCGCTTCGATTTTGCGTGTGATGAAGCCAAGCTGGTCCATATGGGCAAAGACCATGACGGAAGGAGAGGTCTTATCCGTTCCGCCGATCCTGGCAATTACATTGCCTATCCGGTCTATCTGCACTTCATCGGCATATTGTGACAGGGTATCCTTCAGGAAATAGGCCATTTCCTTTTCGTATCCCGATGGGGCGGGAAGCAGCATCAGGCTTTCCAGAAGACTCAGTATGTCCATGGCGGATCCTCCGTTTCTGGCGTTCATGCCAGAAGATGTCGAGACGGCCTTCATGCCGGATGATGTCGAGACGGCGTTCATGCCAGGATGATGTTGATTCCGGCATCCTTGAACGATGCGAACAAATCGGGGCGAACCTCACGGCCGGTAATGATCATGTCCACATCGCCGACGGCGCAGAGGTTGATGAAGGCGATGTTCTCGAACTTCGAGTGGTCGCACACCACGATTTTCTCCCTTGCCGCCTTCATGATCCCTTTTTTGACCGTCACTTCTTCCGTATTGGTAATCATGCAGCCTTTTGCGACGCTGATGGCATCGACGCCGATGAATGCCTTGTCCGCGTTGATATGCTCGAGGGTAAACTGGGCGAAGTAGCCCAGGGTTGTGAAGTATCCCTTGCGGACACCACCCCCGATGACCGTCAGGCTGATGTCCCTGGCATTCGCCAGCCGGCCTGCCACCAGGAGGTCATTGGTCGCCACGCTGATACCTGCCAGGGACTCGATCTGGATGGCAATTTCGAGGATGGTGGAACCGGAGTCCAGGATCACGGTCTCCCCGCCGCGGATCAGGCTGCAGGCCTTTTGTGCGATTCGGACTTTTTCATCATGATTGAGGTTTTTCTTGACCGTGTAGGGTGGCTCCACCGAAGTGCCGACCGAGAGGTCGGAAGCGCCGCCGCGCACCAGGTTCAACTTGTTTCTCAGCACAAGCGCCTGCAGGTCGCGCCGGATGGTTGCCTTCGAAACCTGGAACATATCGCACAACTCTTGAAAATAGCATATTTTCTTTTGCTTGACATAAGCTTCAATCTTCTGAAGCCTTTCTTCCTGTATCATGCAAACTCCCCCGGAACCGCTGCCATGAAAACGAATCCGTTATAGGCGTAATCATATCCTATCTCTGATTTCTGTCATTGTCAATTCTCGTATGATTTATTATGATTTATATTAAATATAACATGGATTAATAATTGAAAAATATGACACAAGATGATACGATATGGAAGAATTGTCATCAGGATATGATGTGCATGAAACAGGGAACATGCAATGGTAATCGCGAAAACGCATGAAAAGACAAAAAGAGGATCAAGAAATGATCATCAAGGGGGGACTGACATGAACTGGTTGAACGGAGTGTTCGGAACTGGCAAGCCCATCATTGCGATGTGTCATTTGCAGGCAATGCCGGGTGATCCGTACTATGATGCCGCAGGCGGGATGACAAAAGTCGTAGAACAGGCGAAAAGGGATCTGCATGCCCTGCAGGAAGGCGGCGTGGATGCCGTGATGTTCTCGAATGAATTCAGCATGCCCTATCTGACGAAAGTCAATCCTGAGACGCCCGTCGCCATGGCCCGGGTCATCGGAGAACTGATGGGGGAAATCGGCGTGCCATTTGGCGTCAACGTACTCTGGGATCCTATCGCGTCGATTGACCTGGCCGCTGCGACAGGCGCGAAATTCATCCGTGAAATCATGAGCGGGGTATATGCCGGCGATTTCGGGCTATGGAACACGAACGTCGGTGAAATTGTCAGGCACAAGGTGCACCTTGGGTTGGCAGATTTGAAAATGCTGTTCAACATCGTTCCTGAAGCGGCAAAATACCTTGCGGAACGAGGCATTGCGGATATTGCCAGGTCAACCGTGTTCAACAACAAGCCGGATGCCTTGTGCGTGTCCGGATTAATCGCCGGGGCAGAAACCGATTCGCAGGTATTGGCCAGCGTCAGGAGGGCAGTCCCCGATACCGTTGTTTTCACAAACACGGGCTGCAATGAAGGCAACATACAGGCACAGCTCAAGATTGCCGATGGCGCGGTTGTCGGAACCACTTTCAAATTCGGCGGGAAATTTGAAAACGCTGTTGACCAGGGCCGTGTCAAGGCATTCATGGACAAGGTGAAAAGCTTCCGGGAATAAGGGCATGAGATTCCGGGAACAAGGGCATGAGATTCCGGGAATAAGGGCATGAGATTCCGGGAACAAGGGTAGATCGCGAGAAATGCCGCAGAAGGGCAACCCCATGACGTCACGGGAAAGAATCACCGCCGCCCTGAATCATCGGGAACCTGACAGGATGCGCCATATTGAGTATTTGCTGCTGAATCCTGCAGCAAGCACGCTGCCTGGACACAATTTCAAAAAATATGCCCATAGGCAATTACATGGCTATGGTCGGTGCCTGCAGGGAATATTCCTGTCTTCCCATGATTTGCACAGGATACATGTGAAATGACTGATTTGGAATCACGGGGAGGATGCGGGCATGAAGAAGCTGGATGAGATCATAAAGAAGCCGGACCCGGATTTCAATCGTTTGGCAAATGTCCTTGCAAGAAACGGCAAGCCTGGCTGCATCCCTTTTTATGAGCTTTTCGTCAGCCGTGGAGTCATGGGGGGGCTGCTTGGGAAAAAGATAAATGATACGGCATCCACAGTGGAATTCTATTATAGGGCAGGATATGACTACATACCCGTTTGGCCGACATTCGAACTCAAGCTTGGAAGCCTGGTGGATACATCAAGCCCGTATCCGATACGGGATTGGGCGTCTTTCGGGGAGTATCCGTGGATTGAACCTTCTTCCATCGGTTATGGGGACTTTGATGCCGTTGCTTCCATTCTCCCTCACGGCATGAAAATCATTGGACAGGTTTGGGGGATTTTCGAAACAGTCCAGATGCTGACGGGATATGCCGGTCTCTGCTACATGCTGCATGATGATCCCGGACTTGTCGAAGCGATTTTTGAACGTGTCCAGGTGCTGTACGAGGCGATGTACAAGGGAATGTCTGCGATTGGGCAGGTGGGCGCCGTAGTCATCAGCGATGATATGGGATACAAGACGCAAACGCTGATTCGCGTTGAAAGCCTCAGGAAGCATGTGCTGCCCGGCCATAAGGCGCTGTCCCGAATCATCCATGATGCCGGGAAACCCTGCATCCTGCATTCCTGCGGCCAGCTTTCATCCATCATGGAGGATTTGATTGAGGATGTTCGAATCGATGCAAAACACTCCTACGAGGATTCGATTCTGCCTGTGAATGAGGCGATGGATCTTTATGGAGGCAGGATAGCCATCCTGGGCGGGATAGACCTGGACCGGCTGTGCAGGAGCACAGCAGAGGAGCTTGAAGCGTATATCGCCGACTTGTTGAATCAAACAGGCAGCAAAGGCGGGTATGCCCTCGGATCAGGGAACAGCATACCCGACTATGTGCCGTTGCGGAATTATCTCAAGATGCTGGAAGTGGGTTGGCGATGCCGTGCCTGACACAATGGCGGCCGTATCCGTCCGCAACTGCACATGCAACTGCAAGAAAAGCCTTGCCATCTCGGCAAGGCTTTTCTTGCAGTTCAGGTTCATCCGTGATGCCGGCTCAGATCCCCAGCCTCGCCTTTTCCAAAGCGGCCAGATCGAATTTCTTCATTTTCAGGAAGGCCTCCGTTACCCTTCGGATTTCCTCCGTCGACCCATTGGCAAAAATCTCATCCATGTTTTCCGGGACAATCTGCCATGAAACGCCGAATCTGTCCTTGACCCATCCGCACTGTTCCGCCTCCGGCACGGCAGAAAGCCTTTCCCAGAAATAATCAATTTCCTTCTGATCCCTGCAGCTTACGATCAGTGAAAATGCCTCATTGAAGTTGAAATCCACGTCAAATCCATTATCCATCGCCGAAAAATCAACACCTCGCAGCTTGAATGCGACATAATTGACCTTAGCCTTCGGCGAAGAGGCTTCGCCCTCGCCATATCTGCTGATGATGCCGATTTTCGAATCTTCGAATATATCGGTATAGTATCGGATCGCTTCTTCGGCTTTACCGCAGGATTTATCTGAGAATAGCAGGTTCGGCGTGATTTTTTGGGCATGCGGTCCATTGTCGGACAGCATGAGCTGCCAGGACAAGCCATACCTGTCCTGGACCCAGCCATACCATTTGCTGAAGGGATATTCGCCAAGCAGCATGAGCGCGCTCCCCCCATCGAGCAAAGCATTCCCTATGGCATTCACTTCCTCAACCGAGGATAATGAAACCAACAAGGAGATCGAGGGGTTGAATTTGAAGTAAGGGCCGGCGCTAATGGCTTCGAAAGGCTGCCCGGCCAATTCGAAGTGGACGATTTCCGCATCTCCGGAAGGTGTGTCTTCGATGACATCCGAGCCAAGCAGTTTCGATCTTTCAAATAAACTGACATAAAATAAAGCCGCTTCTTTTGCTTCCTTGTCGTACCACAAATGGGGGATGATTTTTTGCATAAAAATCCTCTTTTCCGATGTGCATGATCAACGTTTTCTAACTTGCCGCCCTATTTCTACCACCGCCAACCTGCGAATAACATCGGCCGTGACGCGTATTGAATTACAGCTTTTGCACCCGGAGTTCAAATCATAACATCGGCCGCGATGCGTATTGAATTACAGCTTTTGCACCCGGAGTTCAAATTCATTGATTTCAGCCATGCCGTCCAGAATCCCGATTTCAAGG
>JANYKF010000519.1 GCA_025361665.1 Clostridiaceae bacterium | reverse complement strand
AATCACAGTTATTATACCACAAACCTTGCGGTCTTCAACGGGGGATCAGGGGGAATCGGAAAATAACCTGCCCCTGGCATCTTCATCTGGGTTTATGATGAAATCGGAAAACAACCTGTTTTTCCGCTGCGGGTTTCCCGCAATCCGAATTTTCGATACTGGAATCAAGGCTCTCCTTTATGATATAGTATTGCTGAACATTTCGGCACGCCTATCGGGCTGCCGCAAGGAAATGGAGACACACGTGGCACAGGAGGCGAACGATCATGGCAAAACTCGTGGGAAACCTGATTTTCGGACAATCCGGAGGGCCGACATCGGTCATCAACGCCAGCGCGGCCGGCGTCATCACGGAGGCATTGAAAATGGACTGCATCCCGAAAGTCTACGGTGCCGCCAACGGCATCCGCGGCATACTGGATGAGAAGTTTTACGACATGGGGGCCGAAGACCCGGCGGAACTCGAGCTGCTGAAAACCACCCCGTCCTCGGCACTCGGATCCGTTCGCTACAAGCTCGCCGCGGCGGAAAAGGACCCGACCGATTACAGGCGCCTGCTGGAAGTGTTCAGGAAATACGACATCCGCTATTTCTTCTACAATGGCGGCAACGATTCCATGGATACCTGCAACAAAATCAGCAAGTTCATGCAGCAGTCCGGCTATGAGTGCATCGTGATGGGCGTGCCCAAGACCATTGACAACGATCTCTCTTCCACGGACCACTGCCCGGGATACGGTTCCGCCGCCAAGTACGTGGCCACCGCGACGATGGAGGTGTTCCTGGATGCCCGCGTGTATGACACCCCGATGGTATGCGTGCTGGAAGTCATGGGCCGCAATGCGGGCTGGCTGACGGCCGCCACGGCACTCGCCGCATACAAGGGCTTTGGTCCGGACCTTATCTACCTGCCCGAGGTCGCTTTTGACAAGGACGCCTTCCTGATTGCCGCCAAAAAGGCTTTCGCCGAAAACAACGGCAAGCTCATGGTCGCCGTTTCCGAAGGGATCAAGGACAAGACAGGCCGGTATATCTCCGAGTATGGCTCTGACCTCGCAAGTGAGAAGGATTCCTTCGGACACGCCCAGCTTGGCGGAACCGGATCCGTGGTGGCCGATATGCTGAAAAAGGAACTCAAATGCAAGGCGCGCGCCATCGAATTCAGCCTGCTGCAGCGCTGCGCCGCTCACTGCGGATCAAAAACCGACGTGGATGAAACCTTCACCGCCGGTCAAAAAGCCGTGCAATACGCCGTCGAGGGCGTGACGGATCACATGGTCGCCTACGAGCGCACCTTCGTGTCCGGCAAGTATGTCACGGGATACAAACTTGTCAACCTCAGCGAAGTCGCCAATACGGAAAAGACAATCCCGGCGGCCTGGATCACTCCGGAAGGCACCGGTCTCACCAAGGATTTCATTGACTATGCGCTTCCGCTCATTGAAGGTGAATCCAGGCCGCCCATCGTCGACGGGCTGCCTCGTTTTGCCAAACTCAAGAAGGTGTTGGCAACCAAGTAGGCAGCCATACGCCGGAATCTTTTCGTTATTGTCGAAAGGAAAGGTTGTCTCTGAGAAGAGAGGCAATTGTTATGAGTGAAAGGAAAGGCTGTCTCTAAGAAGAGAGGCAGCCTTTTTTACGGCTTGATGCCCCGGCCTGCCTGAATTTCCTTGATCCAGGTTGCGGCGCTTTTTGCCTTCGCGGACTTCGGATCAAAGGCAATCAGCTTGTTGAAGGTATCCACAGCCCGTTTTGTCGCTTCTTCCAGGTTGGGAGAACCGGCCAGATAATAGGCCTTCGCGCCGAGGTAGAGAAGGTCGCTCATGAAGGCAGGCTTCTCCACCAACTGATCCGCGATGGAGATGGCGAGATCGAACTCGGTCATGGCGGCCTTATACACCGTTTTGTCCTGGGCTTTTGCATTTCCCTTGTAAAGCTTCACACCGGCGTCATACATCTGCTTCATTGCCTTGGGCTTGATTTCATTGTTGATCGCAACGATCTCTTCCTGGATATCCGTAGGAATTTCCAGCCCCTGGTAATCCTTTTCTATTTTCATAATGACATCCCGGTAACTGCCCGCAGCGACAAGCGTACGCAACTCGGCAAGGCGTTTCGTCCACAGCTTGTATGATTCCATTTCATCCTGCAGCGTTTGCTGGATTTGGTTTGCCTTTTCAAGATCCTTCACCGTAGTCGCCAGGCTTTCCTGCAAGGACTTGTTTTCCTTTTGCAAGGCGTCCAGGCTTGGCTGCAAATCCACCTGCTCCTGCACGACCGCAAATAGCGGCTTTTCGGTTGGAAGAAGCATCCATACGGCACCCACCAGCAGAATGCCCAGGAGAAATCCGGCGACATACTTCAACACCCACGGACCATTGCTTTCCGGGGACAATCCCTTGGCCAGCCAGGCGGGAACGGACCTGCCGGTCCGGTTTCTGGAACGGTGACGGCTCCGCGTGTCGTTTGACGTATCAGGCAGGATGCCGTCGAGGCGATCGAGATAACCCTTGGCACGAAGGCTGCTGTCGTCCAACCGGACGACCTGTTCAAACAGGGTCCGCGCCTTTTCTTCCTCGCCCAGCCGGATATGGCACAATCCCAGCAGGTTCATGGCCTCGGAGAAACTGGGATACATGGTAATGGCCTTCCTCAGCGCAATGACCGCCATATCATCGTTGCTGTTCCCGATGTCCCCGATGGCCTTGTTGTAATTGGAAATGGCGGTGTGGACATCGTCAGGCATTCCTCCCGACTTCTGCTCGAGCATTTTGAGATCGATGGGTACAAACCGAGACAGTTCTTCCTCGAGTTTGATCATGCGGTCCTCCATCTTTCCAAAATCATCCGCTTGAGCCTTCCCATGTAGAAAATGGAACCCACAGCCGCCAGAACACCTTCTGCAGGCGCATTCGCCAGCCCCGTTTCCAATGCCGACTCCATTGTATCACTTTTCACGGATAAGCAACAACCACGGGAAGCGATGGCATGCAATTCCGATAGCGGCATGGCCCTGGGCGAATCCGGCTGAATCAGGATGAACCGTTCCGTGATGGGAGACAGCAGATCCAGCATGCCCGCGACGTCCTTGTCCCTCATGGCTCCAAAGATGACTGTTGCTTTCTTTCCGGGATACACACGCCGGAATGTGTCGACGAAGGAGGCGATGCCATCGGGATTGTGCGCACTGTCAAGGATGATGGGCGGATGGCCGGGCAACACTTCAAATCTGCATGGCCATAGGGTCTTTGCGATTCCCGCACGCAGGGTGTCCGGCGTCAGTCCAGGCATGGTTCCCGCACGAAGGGTGTCCGATGTCAGTCCAGGCATGATTCCCGCCTGCATGGCCTTCAGGGTCAGAAGCGCCAAGGCGGCATTCCCGGCCTGATGCGCACCGGGAAGCATCGTGTGGAACCGGCCGAAGCCAGCGTACGTGAATGTGGTTCCCTTTTCATCCACGCGTTCCACGCGAACATCATGAATGTCGAGGACGGAAAGGCAGGCACGGGCTTCGGAGGCAGCCTGCCCAACGACCTTTGCGGCGCCTGCTGCCTGAGGCCATGATATGACGCTGGAACCGGGGCGGATGATACCGGCCTTGTGCCAGGCGATTTCCGGGAGCGTTTCACCGAGGAACCGGACATGATCCACGCTGATTTTTGTCAGAACGGCGATATTCCCGCCCCTGTAGGCATTGGTCGTATCAAAGCGGCCACCCATGCAGGTTTCCAGTATCACAACCGTGCAGGTGCGGCGACGGAACAGGAGGAATGCCATGGCCGCATAGATTTCATATTCCGTGGGCAGCTCCGGGTCGTCCCGCATCCCTTCAAACGCTTCGGACACCAGATCGGCCATTTCTGCAAACACCGCGTGAGAAACCGGTTCTCCGTTGATGCGAAACATTTCCACCGGGTCCGTAAGCCACGGGGATGTAAACATGCCGGTGGCATGCCCGGCTTCTCTCAGCATGGACTCAAGATAGGCGCACGTGGAACCCTTGCCGTTCGTACCCGCCACGTGGACGATACGAAGACCATCCTCTGGATTTCCAAGAATTGCCAGCAGATGCGAGATACGGGATAATCCAGGCAGGATTCCCCTCGTTTTCGCTTCGCCCAGCCAGAGCAGGGCTTCCTCATATGTCATCGCAGCTTGCTCCCTCGGGGAGTCAGGCACCGTGGCAGTTCTCGCAGTATCATCGCGGCTTGCTCCTTCGGGGAATCAGGCACCGTGGCAGTTCTTGTATTTTTTCCCGCTGCCGCACGGACATGGGTCATTTCGGCCTACCTTCGACATTTCGCGCTTCTTGGGCTGCTTCGGCGCGTCATCGCCGTGGGAGGCGGCCACAGGCGCCGCCACCTGCTCCCGCTTCACGGATACATTCTCCGGCCGCAGGCGGAGCAGCGTTTTCACCGTATCCTCCTGAACGTTTTTGATCATCTCGTCGAACATGTCGAACCCTTCGCGCTTGTATGCGACAACCGGGTCGTTCTGACCGTAGGCACGCAGGCCGATGCCCAATTTGAGCTGTTCCATGGCATCAATGTGATCCATCCACTTCTCGTCTACGACTTTTAGCAGCACGCGGCGTTCGAGTTCGCGCGTGACCTCAGTGCCGAAGGATTCTTCCTGCCGATCGTATGCCTGACGCGCATGTTCGGAGATCAGTTCCCTCAGCTCCGCGGCATTGAACGTTTCCAGGTCCACGCTTTCATGGGTCAGAATGGACCCATGCGTGCCATCCGGCTGCGCGACACGCCCGAAAAGGCCGTCCACGTAGGCCGTCAGGGAAGGCCAGTCCCAGTTTTCCGCATGCGGGCTTTCCTTGCAGTACATGCCCACCAGGCCGTCCATGAGGTTGTCCATCATCTTGATGACATTGTCCTTGAGGTTGTCGCCGTTAAGCACCTTGGCACGTTCGCCGTAGATGATTTCCCGCTGCTTGTTCATGACGTCGTCATATTGCAGCACATTCTTGCGGCGCTGGAAGTTGATGCCCTCGATTTTCTTCTGGGCCGTTTCAATGGCGTTGGAAAGCATTTTCGCTTCTATGGGCTGGGTCTCTTCAAGACCGAGCATCTCCACCATCTTTGTCATGCGCTCACTGCCGAACAGCCGCATGAGGTCGTCTTCGAGCGAGATGTAGAACCGGGATTCACCGGGATCTCCCTGGCGGCCGGCACGCCCGCGCAGCTGGTTGTCGATGCGTCGGGACTCATGCCGTTCCGTGCCGATGATCTTCAGCCCGCCGACTTCGATGACCTTCCCTTTTTCGGCGTCCGTTTCGACTTTGATTTTCTGATAATGGCGCTTGAAAACCTCCCGTGCCTCGAGAATGAGGGGATCCTCCGTCTCGTTGAAGCTGATGGAAGCCATGATCAAAGCGTCTTCCATCCCCTGTTTGCGCATTTCCTGGCGCGCGAGAAACTCCGGGTTGCCCCCGAGCATGATGTCCGTTCCGCGTCCCGCCATGTTCGTCGCAATGGTCACAGCTCCGTATTTGCCGGCCTGGGCGATGATCTCGGCTTCCTTCTCATGATACTTGGCATTGAGGACGTTATGCCGGATGCCGTTGCGCTTGAGGACACCCCCGAGCATTTCCGACGTTTCGATGGATATGGTTCCCACCAGCACCGGCTGTCCTTTTTTGTTGCTGTCCAGGATGTCTTCCACTACTTGGGAAAACTTTCCATTCCTCGTCTTGTATACGACATCCGGATGGTCGATGCGGACCACGGGCACATTGGTAGGAACCGGTATGACATCGAGCTTGTAGATGCCCTTGAATTCCTGCTCCTCGGTGAGGGCCGTTCCCGTCATGCCCGCCAGTTTGGCGTACATGCGGAAATAATTCTGAAAAGTGATGGTGGCCAGGGTCTTGCTCTCGCGTTCGACTTTCACGCCTTCCTTGGCTTCAATGGCCTGATGCAGGCCGTCGCTGTACCGCCGTCCGAACATGAGGCGGCCGGTGAACTCGTCGACGATGATCACTTCGCCGTCCTTCACTACATAGTCCACTTCGTTTTTCATGAGGCCGTGGGCTTTCAGGGCCTGGTTCACATGGTGAGACAAGGTCAGGTTCTCCATGTCGGAAAGATTTTCGATCCTGAAATATTTCTCCGCCCGTTCGACGCCGCGCTGGGTGAGGGTCGCGGAATGCGCTTTCTCATCGACGACATAATCCGCGTCGACATCGTCCCCGTGCTGCTTGTCATCGGTTTCCTTGAACACGAGCTTGGTCAGTCGCCGCGCGAAGGTGTCCGCCTTCTGGTAGAGGTCCGTGGATTTGTCTCCCTGTCCGGAAATGATCAGCGGGGTGCGGGCTTCGTCGACCAGGATGGAGTCGACTTCATCCACGATGGCATAGACGAGATTCCGCTGGACCTTGTTCTCCTTGTACACGACCATATTATCGCGCAGATAGTCGAAACCAAATTCGTTGTTTGTCCCATAGGTAATGTCGCTATTGTATGCCGCGCGGCGTTCGTCATTCTCCAAGTCGTGGACGATGCAGCCGACTGTGAGACCGAGGAAATTGTAAATCTTCCCCATCAATTCGCCCTGATAGCGGGCAAGGTAATCGTTCACGGTCACCAGGTGGACGCCTTCGCCGGTTAAAGCGTTCAGGTAGATGGGCAGCGTCGCAACGTTCGTCTTGCCTTCACCTGTCTTCATTTCTGCGATGCGGCCCTGATGAAGCACGACGCCGCCGATCAACTGCACATGGAACAGCCGGATGCCCTGTACCCGCACGGTTGCCTCGCGCACTACTGCGAACGCTTCCGGCAAAAGGTCTTCCAATGTTTCGCCGTCCTTGTACCGCTGCTTGAATTCTTCGGTTTTGGCCCGTAACGCCTCATCATCCAGCTTCTGCATTTCAGGTTCCAGCGCCTCGATGCTTTCGACCATGGGCAGGATCCGTTTTACTTCCTTCTCGGCATAATTGCCGAACAGGAATGTCAAAAATCCATTTTTATTCATGTAGACTGTCTCCTGTCTTCATATTCTGTCAGTTTCGCCGGCGTGCACACGAGTTGCCGGTGAAACTGTGAATGACGAAAATGGCGGTGAATGACCGGTGAATGACCGGTGAATGCCGGTGAATGACCGGTGAATGACCGGCTGGCTGGCGGCGGGTTATGGCGTCTCGGGTTCTTCCATGCCGAGACGCCGCAGGGCCAGCAGGTATCCGTCGGCACCATAGTAAAGCGCCCGGCTGACACGGCTGATGTCGCCTCGCTCGCACCGGTCTTTTCATGGATTTCCTTGTAGGTTTTGTGCTCCGTCAGCATCCGGGCCACATCGAATCTTTGGACGAACGCCTTGATTTCCGAAATGGTGCCGATATCCTCGAAAAAGGCGTAGCACTCTTCAATCGTCTCCAACTGCAATATGGCTCCGAACAAGCGGTCTGCACCCTCATCCTTCAACTTCGGGTTCACAGTGTGCCTCCATCCCGATTGCGCCTGATGATACGGATTCTATCCTGAAAATGCGCTGTTTGGCAGTGAAAATCCAATAAATCATGCGCATTTTCATGGCTTGCTGGTGCTTCACCGCGAAGCATCTATGGTCTAGCCTGAAAGCGGCTTCACGGCTTTGCAGAAGCGATCTCCCCATTATTATCGCATGGAGGCATCTGGAATGCAAACCGGGGAGCTGATGCGTACCGGGCACATTTCTTTACAGCAAACGTTCCCGCGCGGTATAATGCGGAATAAAGATACCCGAAAAACGGAGGTTGAGAGATGGGTCGTTCCGGTGTCACCGCATCAGATGGTTTTACAGCCGCAGGTGTCGCCTGCGGTTTGAAGAAAAACGGCAATCCCGATTTGGCTGTGATTTATTCCGAAGTGCCGGCCACGGCGGCCGGCGTATTTACCACAAACATCGTGAAAGGACATTCCCTTCAATGGTCTAGGGAGCACATTCACTCTGGCATGGCCCGGGTGGTCGCCATCAACAGCGGCTGCGCCAATGCATGCGTCGGAGAGGATGGCCGACGTGATGCGGCCGCTTACGCGGGCCTTGTCGCCGAACGGGCCGGCTGCCCGGTGGAACAGGTAATGATCGGATCCACCGGCATCATCGGGTTCAGGCTTGACATGGGCAAATTATCTGCAGGACTGGATTCCGCGTTTGACCGGCTTTCTCAGGATGGCGGCATCGCGGCCGCCAAAGCCGTAATGACGACGGACACGTTTCCAAAAGAAGCGGAATCTGTCTTTGAGCTGAATGGGAAAACCATCCGCGTCGGTGGTTTCGCGAAGGGCTCCGGCATGATCCATCCGAACATGGCGACGATGATTTCCATCCTCACGTCTGACTTGGCCATCTCTGCGCCGCTTCTCGACAAGGCCCTCCGGACCGTCGTCAACCGTTCCTACAACCGTGTTTCCGTGGACGGAGACACAAGCGTGTGCGACAAGGTGCTTATCCTGGCCAATGGAATGGCCGGCAATGTTCCCGTCGAGTCGGAAGGCGATGCATACGATTCTTTCGTGCGCGCACTGGATGAGGTTGCCACGGCACTGGCCAAAATGCTTGCCCGTGATGGAGAGGGTGCCACGAAACTGCTTGAATTCCAGGTGGAACACGCGCCGGACCAGGAAACAGCCCACACGATCCTTCAGGCCGTCGTCAAATCTCCGCTCGTGAAGACAGCCTTTTTCGGCGAAGACGCCAACTGGGGACGCATCCTCACCGCCGCCGGATACTCGGGTGCTTCGTTCGATCCCGACCGTGTCGATATCCGCCTCGGTGATTTGCTGGTCTGCCAAAACGGAACCGCCTTGCGTTTTGATGAGCAGGCCGCCTTAAAAATCCTGAAAGCGCACGACATCACCGTCACCATCGACCTGAAAAACGGAATGGTGTCGGATCGGATGTGGACCTGTGATTTTTCTTATGATTATGTGAAAATCAATGGTTCCTACAGGACATGACGATGCCGCCCTGCTTGTTTCATGTGAATTCAATGGTGCCCGCCGTACATGACGAAACCGCCCCGCTCATGGCGTAAATCCGGTATCCGACGCGTTTTTCTGTCCGTATGCGCAGTACGGCCAGGCCCTGCAGATGTCGCACCGCGGTTTTCTTGCGCTGCAAATCGCCCGCCCGTGGAAGACAAGCCGATGGCTGAAATCCGTCCAGTCCCGCTTTGGCAGCAGCCGCATCAGATCCTGCTCCACATCCCCAGGATCCTCATGCCCGGTCAGTCCCATCCGGCGGGACAATCTGCCCGCATGGGTATCCACGATGATGCCGGGGACATGAAATACCGCACCCAGGACGACATTGGCCGTCTTCCGCCCGACTCCCGGCAATTCAAGCAGTTCCTCCATGGTACCCGGGACTTCTCCATTGTGTTCGCACACCAACCGGATGCCACATTGTTTCAGGTTTTTCGCCTTGTTGTGATAGAAGCCCGTGGAATGCACGTCCTGTTCCAGCACGGCCAGATCGGCCTCCGCGTAATCACGGGCTGTTTTGTATTTCTTGAACAATTCCCTTGTGACGATGTTCACCTGGACATCCGTCGATTGAGCCGCCAATTGCGTGGCCACAAGGAGTTGCAGCGGATTCTCAAAATCCAGCGTGCTGAAGACGCCCGGATACATTTCCTTCAGTACGGCGTTCAATTTGCGTGCCCGCATCCGTTTGTCCATCTGCTTCCTCCCCCTCCTGTCCGCCCATGATTCCCGTGCAAAAAGTCGATTTTCGACTATTTCATGCAAGTTGCATTTTCGACTTTTTCATGCAAGTTGCATTTTCGACTTCTTCATGCAAGTTGCATTTTCGACTTTTTCATGCAAGTTGCATTTTGCAACTTGCATGCATCCGGCGGCAAATGCCGCTGGATGGCACCGAATCACGTGATTTGGTGTGTTGAAGGCACAAAATGTGCCTTCAA
>JANYKF010000516.1 GCA_025361665.1 Clostridiaceae bacterium | reverse complement strand
GCCGGAGACCTTGCGAAGCTCGGATACGACGTCACCATTTTCGAAGCGTTCCATAAAACCGGCGGCGTCCTGGTTTACGGCATTCCGGAATTCCGTCTGCCGAAAAAGCTCGTACAGCGCGAAATCGACGCGGTACAGGCGGAAGGCGTGCAGATCATGACCAACATGGTCATCGGCAAGGTGCTGACGATCGATGAAATCATAGCGGAAGGATATGAAGCCGTTTTCGTCGGGTCCGGCGCAGGGTTGCCTGCATTCATGAAAATTCCCGGAGAAAACCTGAATGGCGTATATTCGGCCAATGAGTTCCTCACACGCATCAACCTGATGAAAGCTTACCTGTTCCCGGATTGCGACACGCCGGTCAGGGTCGGCAACACCGTGGCAGTCGTCGGCGGCGGCAACGTGGCCATGGACGCGGCCCGCAGCGCCAAGCGCCTGGGAGCAGAAGCGGTATACATCATCTATCGCCGCTCCGAAGCCGAACTGCCCGCCAGAATCGAGGAATTCCACCATGCCAAGGATGAAGGCATCATCATGAAGCTGCTCACGAACCCCACGCGGATTCTGGGCGATGACAAGGGTTGGGTCAACGGCATCGAATGCGTGGAAATGGAATTGGGAGAACCGGACCATTCCGGCCGGCGCCGCCCAGTCGCAAAAGCCGGTTCCGAATACGTGATTCCTGTCGAAACAGTCATCATGTCCATCGGCACCTCCCCGAACCCGCTCATCCGCACCACGACGCCCGGACTGGACGCCCAAAAGTGGGGCGGCATCATCGTGAAGGAAGAGACAGGAGAAACATCAAAGAAAGGCGTTTATGCCGGTGGGGATGCCGTGACCGGCGCCGCTACCGTCATCCTCGCCATGGGTGCGGGAAAGACCGCCGCCGCGGCCATTCACAAGCAGATTATGGAGAAGGCGGGAAAATAACAAGGTCCGCGACTCTCCAGTCAGATCACGGAGAAGGTCGGAAAGTGACGGGTTCAGCGATTTTCCAGGCAGAGTCCGATCAGATCGTCCACATCGGCTGTTGCCATGCATTCAACCGTATCAGCAGCGCCATAGTAAATCTTCACTTCACCCGTATCTTCAAGTATCATCCCTCCGGGGAAGATCACATTGTGATTGAAGCCTTCCGCCGCTTCATACTTTTCCTCCGGGGTCAGCAGGGGAAGCCTTGAGATTCCGATGACTTTCGACGGATCCTCAAGATCCAGCAGCATGATTCCGGCGCAGTAACGTTTCTGCCAGACCGCATCCCACCCGTTTTTTCCGCGGGTCCGGTCGATGTCCACCGCATGGAATGTCGTGAGCCATCCCGAGCCGGTTTTCACGGGCGGCGCAGCGGGTCCTATCTTGTCGTTTGCGAAAGGAACCTCCTCGACTGTGAGGACAAGCTCCGAACCGCCCCAGTAGCGCAGATCCGGAGACTTGGACAGCCAGATGTCGAACCTGTCGATGCCGCCGCGGCTATAAACGGGAAAAGGCCTGTCTAGGCGGATGTATTCACTGTTGACCTTTTCAGGAAAGAGCACCATGTTCCGGTTGTCGGGCAAGGTGAGGTGGAGTATCTCATAATGCACGAAATCGTCGGTGACGGCGATGCCACCCCGGAGGCCATGGCGGGTGTCCAGTGCGAAACACAGGTAGCAGCGGCCTTCAATGACGGTCAGCCGAGGATCATACGCCCGAAGGAATTCTTTCCCTTCCATCAGGAAGATCGGCTTCGGCTCAGCTTTCCATGCGATGCCATCCTCACTGGTCGCGATCCCGATGCTGGTGCTTTCGAAATCGGTCGGGCCTGTCGGGGTGTAGTTGTAATCGTTGCGGAACACCATGACATAACGGCCCGCAAACTTCGCCACACCGGCATTGAAAACGAGCGTGGCCGAATAGGGAATGTCCGCTGCCGACAGGATCGGATTCTTCTCATATCGATGTATTACCTGGCTTGTCTTGTATAATGCCTCATCAAACATTTCCTCACCTCATACTTCATGATTGCACCAAATCTTGATTCTCGTGCAAAAAGTCGATTTTCGACTTTTTCATGCAAGTTGCATTTTGCAACTTGCATGCATCCGGCGGCAAATGCCGCCGGATGGCACCGAATCACGTGATTTGGTGTGTTGAAGGCACAAAATGTGCCTTCAA
>JANYKF010000515.1 GCA_025361665.1 Clostridiaceae bacterium | reverse complement strand
TGGGAAGCACCGCGAAAGTCGCCAAATCGATCATCGCGGAAGGGTGCATGATCTACGTCACCGTTCACAATTCCGTCATTTTCCCAGGTGTGAGGATTCAGGCAGGAGCCTTCATCGAGGATTCCATCGTCATGTCGGACACTTTTATCGGTGAGGACACCCAAATCCACTGCGCCATCATCGGCGAAAATTCAATCATAGGAAACCATGTACAGGTCGGCATCGGCGAATACGCACCCAGTCAGTACAATCCAAAGGTCTATGAATCGCGCATCTCGGTCATCGGCTCGAATACGATCGTCCCAAATGGGACGGTCATCGGCAAGAACGTCGTCATCGACAACGGGCTGGTTCCGAACGATTTCACCAGGATGGAGATTCCATCCGGCGGTTTTGTCATGAAAGGGGGCGCAAACGAATGAAAATTGCCATGGGCATCATCCTCACAGGCGGAAAGAACAACCGGCTCAAAGAGCTTTCACTCGAGCGTTCCATCGCGGCGGTCCCTTTTGGCGGAAAATACCGCGCCATCGATTTTGTCCTGTCGAACCTGGTCAATTCCGGCATCGTGAATGTCGGCGTGATCACGCAGTACAACTTTCGCTCCCTGGTCGATCACCTGGGTTCAGGCAAGGAATGGGATCTTGATCGGAAGAATGAAGGGCTTTTCATTTTTCCGCCTTATCTGTCCGAGATTGGAACCGGCTGGTACAAAGGAACGGCCGACGCCATGTACAACAATCTGACATACCTTGCGCGCAGCGATGAGGAATATGTGGTCATCTGCCAGGGATATGCCGTCTACAATATGGACTATACCCCGATGATAGAGGCGCACATCGAATCCGGCGCGGACATTACGCTTGCCTGCCACACCTTGTCGGATTTTTCCATCACGGAACAGCGCCTTCTCGGAATGGTGGAAATCGATGATGCCGGCCGGATAACGGATCTGCAGGAAAAGCCCTTGAATCCGAAAGGTGAATCCTGTTCGATGGGTGTCTATGTTATCCGCCGCACCATGCTGATTGAACTGCTCAAGGATTGCGCAGCCCATGGATATACGGAATTCGTCAACGATCTCCTCATCAAGAACGTCGGGACCATGAAACTCCACGCTTACAGATTCGGCGGCTATTGGCGGCCGATGAGCACCATCCAGTTGTTCTACCGGTCCAACATGGAATTGCTGGACCCGAGGGTGCGCTCCGAACTGCTGATGGACCGCCGTCGCATTTTCACGAAGGTCAAGGACGAGACGCCCGCCAAGTACAACGAAGAGGCGGACGTTCGGAACTCCATCGTTGCCGATGGCTGCATCATCGAAGGGACAGTGGAGAACAGCATCCTGTTCAGGGGAGTCAAGATCATGAGAGGCGCCGTCGTGAGGGACAGCATTGTCATGCAGGGATCCTCGGTCTGCGAGAATGTCTCGCTCCGGAACGTCATCCTCGACAAGGACGTCATCGTCACAAGCGGAAAACAGCTGCAGGGAGACCGGGAATGGCCGCTGATAGTCGGCAAGAACGTCACCGTGTGAGAGTGTCATGCAAAAGATGATTCTCATGCAAAAATGATTCGGTGTGTTGAAGGCACAAAATGTGCCTTCAACATGCAGGATGTCAGAGACATCCTGCATGAAAACTCACAAAAGTGAGTTTTTACACCAGAATCAAAAGTCGATTTTCGACTTTTTCATGCACGTTGCATTTTGCAACTTGCACGCATCCGGACTTCCCGGATAATCATTCGTTCAGGACTTCTCTGTTTCCTTTTTTTTCCTATCTGTGATTTTCGTCTCCGTTCCGGCCAGCAGGCGCCGGATGTTGCCATGGTGCCGCGCAACGATGAGGATGGCCAGCAAGGTTCCGACGACAAGCAGCTGTATCGGTTCCCGGAACAGGAGGGCAATCACCGGAAAGGATATGGCGGCAAGGATGGAACCGAGGGAGACCGTCTTCCAGATGAGCACCGCCACCGCGAAAACACCAAGGCAGCACAAGGCCGGCAGCGGCGCGAACATCATCAGGACCGCCACACTCGTCAGGACGCCCTTGCCGCCGCAGAAACCGAAATACAGCGGCCAGTTGTGCCCCACAACCGCAGTGAAGCCGGCGATGTACATGCCGATTCCGAGACTGTCCGCCGCCTGTCCAGCCAGCAGACGGTCCAGAAGGGCCCCTGCCAGGCAAGCCAGAACCCCTTTCAGGATATCACCCGCCAGCACCAGGACGGCCGCTTTCTTCCCGAACACGCGCAGGGTATTTGTCGTGCCGGCATTGCCGCTGCCGATTTCCCGCACATCCTGGCCATGAAGCACCTTGCCGACGATGATGGAAGAGTTGACGCTGCCAAGGAGGTAACCCGCCAGAGCGGAAAGGATCCATCCGACCCACGCCATTGTTCAGTCTCCCCCTTTTTCACGTATGGTGAACCGGATGGGTGTTCCCTCGAAACCGAAGTTGGTCCTCAAGGTGTTCTTGATGTACCGTTCATAGGAGTAATGCATCAGTTCCGCATTGTTGACGAACAGCACAAAGCTTGGCGGCTTCACGCTTGTCTGCGTCATGTAGTAGACACGCAGGCGCCGGCCCTTGTCCGAGGGCGGCTGAACCATGGCCACCGCTTCGTTGAGCACGTCGTTGAGCACGCCTGTCTGGATGCGGAAGGACGCCTGTTCATTCACATAGTCGATCAGCTCGTACAACCGCTCGATGCGCTGGCCGGTTTTCGCGGAAATGAACAGCACCGGCACATAACTCATGAATTCCAGTTTCTCCAGCACTTCTTTCCGGTATTTTTCCAGTGTGCCGGTCGATTTCTCCATGATGTCCCACTTGTTCACGACGACAATGGAGGCTTTGCCCTGTTCGTGCGCATATCCGGCGATCCTGGTGTCCTGTTCCGTCACGCCGTCCTTCGCGTCGATGAGGATGACGCAGACATCCGCCCGCTCGACGGCCGCCCAGGAGCGCAAGGTGCTGTAATGCTCGATCGTCTCGTCAATCTTGTTTTTGCGCCGGATGCCCGCCGTATCGATGAACATGTAGGACTTCCCGCTGTGCGTCAGGTAGGTGTCTATGGCATCGCGCGTGGTTCCGGGAACATCGCTGACGATGACGCGCTCCTCCCCCAGGAGGCGGTTGACCAGGGAGGATTTCCCCACATTGGGTTTTCCGATGATGGCCACGTTGATGCAGTCGTCATCCTCCGTCTTTTCCTCCTCTTTGGGGAAGTGGGCAAACACGGCATCCAGCAGATCGCCGGTGCCAAGCCCGTGGATGGAGGAAACGGGATAAATCTCCCCCATGCCCAGATTGTAGAACTCGTAGGCATCCGGAGATACCGCCCCGACACTGTCCGACTTGTTGACCGCCAGCACGACCGGCTTGACGGATCTGCGCAAAAGAACGGACACTTCCTCGTCCGCTGCCGTGAGTCCAGTCCGCACGTCCACCATGAAGATGATGACATCCGCCGTATCGATGGCGATTTGCGCCTGACGGACCATCTGCTGCTTAATGAAGTCCTCCGAATAGGGTTCTATTCCACCTGTGTCAATGAGCATGAATGAACGGCCGCGCCATTCCGATTCCGCATAGATGCGGTCCCGTGTGACTCCTGGCGTATCTTCGATAATGGAGATACGTTTCCCGACCAAATAATTAAAAAATGTCGATTTTCCGACATTTGGGCGTCCTACGACTGCCACGATGGGTTTGGCCAAACTGAAAACCTCCTGTTGGGCAGGTGCCTGATCGGACCGTTTATCCGCCGGAAGCCATACCTCCTACATGATATGGGTTTCACGGTCGGGTGTCAAGAATCGGGGTTGCGGATGTCAGGCGGCTTATCGGGTTGTCGTTATCCGGAACTGCCGAAGTGGCGGGATTACGGATGCAAATCATCCGGCATCAAATCATTCCGGATAATGTCCTGATAAGTTTCACGACGGACGATCATCCTGTGTTTTCCGTCACGAACCAGCACGACGGCGGGACGCGTGTTCCGGTTGTAGTTCATGGACATGGAATAGTTGTAGGCTCCGGTGGCGAGCACGGCCATCAGGTCGCCGGGTTTCGCCTCGCCCATCAGGACATCCTTCCCCAGCAAGTCGCCTGACTCGCAGCATTTGCCGGCCACCGTCACGCAATCCGTACGGGGCACATCCATCCGGTTGGCCAGGAGGAACGTGTATTTCGATTCATAGAGCGCATACCTGGGATTGTCATGCATCCCCCCGTCCACAGCGACATATTTGCGGACATTCGCGATGTCTTTCACCGTTCCGACCCTATACAGGGTGATGCCTGCCGGCGCCGCAATCGAACGTCCCGGTTCCATCAGCATGAAAGGGCGTTCCAGGCCCTTCTCGCGGCATATCCGGTTCACGGTCACGGAAACGGCTGCAATGTATTGGTCATATTCAACGGGATCATCCTCTTCCGTGTATTTGATGCCGAAACCGCCTCCGAGATTCAGTTCGTGAATGATGATGCCGAGTTTTTCCTTTAGTTCCGCAGCAAACCCCAGCATGATGCCGGCCGTCACTTCGAATGGCTCCAAGTCGAAAATCTGGGAACCGATATGGCAATGGAGTCCGGTCAAGGTGATATGCGGCATTTCCAGGGTCTTTGCGGCAAAGGCGAAGGCTTCCCCGTTTTCCAGCGCAACGCCAAACTTCGAATCTATCTTCCCTGTCTGGATGAAATCGTGCGTATGGGCATCCACACCGGGTTTCACTCGGACGGAAATGCAGATGTTTTTGCCGAGTTCCGCCGCCCGTTTGTCCAGAAGCGCCAGTTCCTGGACGTTATCCACGACAATGCGGCCCACACCGGACAGCAAGGCCAGGGTCAGCTCTTCCGGAGATTTGTTGTTGCCGTGAAAATAGACTTTCTCCATGGGGAACCCGGCCTGCAGGGCCGTATATAGCTCCCCTCCCGAGACCACGTCCAGGCCAAGGCCCTCCTGGTGGGCGATCCGGCAGACAGCCGTTGTGCAGAAAGCCTTGCTGGCATACAGCACGAGTCCCCTGCTCCCGTACTGCCGCATCATGGCATCCCGATACAGGCGCATGTTTTCACGGATGACCTGTTCATCCATCACATACAGCGGTGTGCCGTATTCAGCCGCAAGCGCCGTCGTGTCGCACCCGCCGATGACCAGGTGGTTCTCGTCATTGATTTGCAGATGGGTATTCGCCGTCATGCCGCACCATCCTTCCCTGTCGCATATTAGTTGTATTATATCATACTACTCTTTTTGTCCGCAAGACCAAAAACAAAAGACCGTTCCGACATTCCGGAACGGTCTTTCCTGGCATTGACAGCGAAACCAGCACTACATAAGTCTGCGGACCCAGCGTTACTAGTATTTGCGGACTCAGCGGTACTTACATCAGCGAAATCAGCGTTACTTGATTTCGACAGTGGCGCCGACATCCTTGAACTTGGCGGCAATGGCGTTGGCGTCGTCTTTCGAGATGCCTTCCTTGATGATGGAGGGCACGCCTTCCACAACGTCCTTGGCTTCCTTCAGGCCCAGGCTTGTGACTTCACGAACGGTCTTGATGACCTTGATCTTTTCGGTGCCGGCTTCCTTGAGGATGACGTTGAATTCGGTCTGCTC
>JANYKF010000500.1 GCA_025361665.1 Clostridiaceae bacterium | reverse complement strand
GGACGGCAAAATGCGGCAGCCAGCCAACAAATTCTGGATCGGCCGCCAGTTTCCGATAGAGTTCCCAGGTATAGTCAACGTCCCACATCTTGCCGGAATCCGCCAGGGAAACGCGCATGTCGCTGCCACGCGCCTTCAACTCCCTGACTAGTGCGCGGCCAACAGCAACTACCCCTTCCGGGGTGTAGTGGGATCCTTCCTGGCCGTTTTCCAGCTTCCAGTTCCACTGAGGCTCGTTGACAGGGCTGATGAGGCGGACAGGGATGCCTTCCGCCTTGAAATGGTCCGCAATGTCCACGAGATACCGGGCAAAGTCTTCCTCCATGCCCGGCTTCAGGTTGGGTTCGCCCTTGTCGTCCCCGGTTGTCCGTCCATTTTTCAACATGCGTCCGGGTGGCGAGTTGGCAAATATCAGCACATCGTCCACCCCGCGATCGACGGCCAGGCGCATCATGGCGACAGAACCGGCATCCCTCGTCCAGTCATAGACTTCGGGCGCGGTTTCGAATGTTTCCACGCGACGCCACGGGTCTTTTGACTCGTTCAAGTCGCCGCCACCGGCGTTGAACCTGTATTGCGTCAACCCGATCCCCTTCACCGGGTCAAACAGCCAATCTGCAATCCGCGCTTTCACGGATTCATCCCAGGTACCCACATCCTGCGCCCACCAGCAGCCGGAAGTGCCGAAGCCGTCTATCGTCTGGCGGCGATCGGAGGGGTTTATCCGAATGGACAGGGCATTCACTGCTTTCGCCATGCCCTCTTTCTTGTTTTTGATTCCCTCTTCTTGATTGCTTGTCATACTTTTCTCCCCCGAATTTCCGGGAACATTCATTCCGCATCCTGTCACCGCAACGGCGAAAACAACAAGGAAAGCCAGAAAGGCAGACTGCCTCCCGAACTTCCCCGAAGTGTGCATATGCAGTCTTTTCAAAACCACAGCATCCCAAGCTCCCGACAATACGGAGTACATCCTATGTCCCCGGCAATACGGAGTACATCCCAAGCCCCCGACAATACGGAGTACATCCCAAGCCCCCGGCAATACGGAGTACATCCCAAGCCCCCGACAATACGGAGTACATCCCAAGCCCCCGACAATACGGAGTACATCCCAAGCCCCCGACAATACGGAATTCCGATCTCCTCTATGACTCAGGTCTCCAGCCACACTGAATCCAAAACGGCTCTCTGCCCTATGCCTTCGACAATCAGGATGAGTTGGTTATCCTTTTCAGTGAACCAGGGACCGGGCAGATAGAGCAACTCCGGATCCCCGCCCACGAAAGCCGGCCTGCATACGCTTTTCCCAAAAATCCGACCCAGCAGGTGCCCGTTGAAAAGGCCGACTGCCTTCATCTCACAACCTTTGATCCTCACCTGCAGGCAGGGTGCCTGCTTCCCGTCCGTCGGCACAAGACTGTCGAGTGGGAATCGGATGTGAACGGACTCCCCTGGGACAAGCGGCAGTTCCCGAAAGGACAAGTCGACCGCGTCTTCATCGGGAGCGGCCGCGGTACTTGCGCTGACAAGCGAAAAACGCTCCATTTCGCGATCGGAACAACCGGCAATTTCAGGGTGCAGCACGGTCAGATGATGCAGACTTGGCGTACCGGCCGGTTCCGCCCAGTGGCGCTTGCGGCACAACAGGGAAATCGCGCGGGTCTGCCCCGGCTTGAACCAACCGCTCAAATCGAACAACGGGTCAAAAGAATTATATATGCCCGCGAGACATCCGTCCACATAGATGGCCGTTTCCGCCTCCGGGCCGGCCAATTCCATCACGCAGGCCTCGCTGTCTTCCTGCAGGGTCCAATGAATCGTGTAGGAAGCGATCAGGGGCATCCGCGTGGAGTTCCAGGCATTGGGCGGCAGGATCGGGGCCATAGGGTCCATCGACGCATTCAGCCTGTCCGGCAGCCAGGCATCCTGGATTTGGAATCGCCACCTCAATCCGGACGCATCTGTGCGATTCACCTGGTACAGGCCGCCGATGCCTTTCGGAGCCGCAATCCGCATCGACGGCATGCGTGCATCATCAAAATTGGAATGTCCCCACGAGTCCGTGCGAAACTGCCATGATACCATTCCAGGTCTTTCAGGGTTCCAGCCTGCCATGTCGGGATTCCGGTCTGCCATGTCGGGATTCTGATACGCCATGTCGGGATTCCGATCCGCCATGTCGGGATTCCGATCTGCGGTACTGTGAAACAACTGCCATTGGCCTCCGGAAACACGGCATCCCTGATAGATGCCGGCACGCCATCCCTGCACAATATCGGCCACACCCTTGAGGAGGATGTCAGTGCCCATTTTTGCATCAACGCGGTAGGCCGCCGTCCCACGCGGCAGACCGCAGGCTTCCATGTGAATGCCGTTCATGCTGGTCCGCGCCGTCATCCATTCTTTTTCAGGAACCGCTTTTCTCATGGACCCGACAGGCATTCCAATGGTTTGCGGCACAGCGGAAACAGGATAAGTCATGGCGCCCCGGCCGATATCAAGATATCGGGCTGCCTCCCGGTCCAGGATGGTCACCTGCAGCATGCGTCCGCCCATTTTCACCGGATGAACGCCATATCCGGAAACTAGGTTTCTGGATCCACCGGCTGCCTGAAAAAGAGCCACAGGGGCATCGCTGTCTTGTTCGGCTACAACATGTGGAATTCCATCGGCATACAGGATGAGTTCACCGTCTGATATCTTCAAAATCTCTGCCGATGCGTAAACCAGGAACCCGACGCAGCCGGTCCCGGACAAATCCAGCGCCATCGGGAAGAAAGGTGCGCGATACCCGCCGATATAAGCCGAGAAGGTTCCAAAAGGCGACGATATGGTTGCTTTTTCTGTTTTATCCGAGAAATTCGGAACACAAAGCAAGGCACCTGCCTTTCCCATGTCAAGAAGATTTCCGTTGCCCTTGTTTTTTTCATTCGGCTCGGACCAGGAAATCACGGAATCATGGTTCTCGCAGATGGAGGCTGATGCCAGCGGTTCGCCGAGGGCATCCAGCAATCCGCCCAGCAGCCTGCCTTCGAGCGCTTCGATGCGAAACCTGCCCATGGCATCGATCATCGAATCAAAATCATAGTCTGTCGACAGGAAGGAAAGGGGACTTGCATCCTTCCCCCAATTGTTGATGGATGCCGTGCAGCCGAAATTGGTTCCGCCCACCTGGTTGTAGGCACCCAGGAGACGCGCGCCGCCGGCCATTTCCCGACGCAGCAGAAAATGCTCCCGGCCTGTTTCCGTGATGAGCAAAGGCAGGTCCTTATCCTGAAGCGCCTTGTGAACGGCAAGGCAAACCGGATCGAAGGATGGCTCGATGGCGGACGGATAGAAATTGAACGTGGGCACCACATCCTCGGCCCAACCTGTGGCACCCTCGACGCTTCCCTGGCCGGCACAACCAAAAACAGGCACTTCCATGCCGAATTCCCTTGCCATCGCAGCCAACTTGGCCATATAGGATCCGGGATTCGGGCAATCAAAAAAATCCAATTCATTTTCCACCTGGAACAGGATGACGGAACCACGGTGATGAATCTGATGACGGGCCAAAATCGGGATGATGCGGGAATACCACTCGCGTACGGCCGACATCCACCCGGAATTGTCCGAACGGATATCCGTCCCGTCAGCCAGCAGCCAACCCGGGATGGCCCCCCCATCCCATTCGGAGCAGATATAAGGTCCTGGCCGCGCGATCACGTAAAGGCCTTCTTCCGCCATGGTCGACAGGAAAGCATTCACATCCCGCTCCGCTTCAAATGTCCATTCCCCGGGTGACACCTCATGGAAATTCCACGGGAAATAGACATCCGCGCAATTGTAGC
Source organism: Clostridiaceae bacterium (assembly GCA_025361665.1). Lineage (GTDB taxonomy): Bacteria > Bacillota > Clostridia > DSM-8532 > DSM-8532 > JAEWSN01. The sequence goes on along the minus strand of JANYKF010000500.1, from coordinate 406 downwards.
CGGCCAGTCTGAGCTTTTGGATCCGGTCACGCCACAATTCCGATGGAATGCGAAAATAGAAAAGGGATGCGCATAGAAGAATCTCCCTTTTGCCCATGATGGAAATGCCGTTCCGGTCGAGGACAATGGGCATTTTTGCATTCATGGCATGTTCCTCCTGTTTTCTATACGGTTCCGCCTTGCCGCTGCGCCTGTCTGAAGCTGCACATAAGACAGGCGGGGATGAATCGCGCCATCCCCGCCATGGTTGGGATTCATGTCTTTCGCTGCCGGATTATTTGCCTGTAGCTGCTTTCCAGGCATCAACCTGTTTTTGCGTTTCGACAATAACCTTGTCGACACCGGCGGTTTTCAGCTGCGCGCGGAAGTCCGCAACGGCAGCCTTGGGATCACCGGCCATTCCGAG
>JANYKF010000490.1 GCA_025361665.1 Clostridiaceae bacterium | reverse complement strand
GTCACGGCGGATTCTATCTGCCCGAAATGGTGGGCGTCGATGGAAATTGTATTCCAGCGGAACGCTTTGAATTTGTCGGCAATCGGTTCCGGATTCATGACATCGGTGATTTTTCCGTCGATCTGTAGGCCGTTGTAGTCGACGAAGGCAATGAGGTTGTCCAGCTTGTAATGGGCGGCGGACATGACCGCTTCCCAGACCTCGCCCTCTTCCAGTTCGCCATCGCCCAGCACGGTGAACACACGGTACGCCTTCCTGTCGATTTTTCCGGCAAGCGCCATGCCGACAGCCGCGGAAATGCCCTGCCCCAATGACCCGGTGGACATGTCCACACCGGAAACCTGGTTCATGTTCGGATGCCCTTCGAGATAACTCGACGCCTGACGGAACCCGAGCAAATCCGCCTTCGGGAAAAAACCCCTCTCCGCCAATGCGGCGTACAGGGCCGGCGAACAATGACCTTTGGACATGACGAAACGGTCACGTTCCGGATCCCGAGGACAAGCCGGATCGATCTTCATCTCCTTGAAATAGAGATAGGCCATGATGTCGGCAATCGAGAGGGATCCTCCGGGATGCCCGCTGCCTGCGGCAGAGACCTCCTCGATGACGCTCTTCCGGATGTTCGTTGCGGTTTTTTTCAAGAGTGTGGTCCATTCTGCATTCATTGCGGTACTCCTTCACTTTGTCGTTCCTGCAGGCCAGGATGCGAAAACCCTGCCCGGCAGCCTGCACAAGCAGACTGCCGGGCAGGAAACATCATATCACGGATGGGTATCGAAAGGCACGAATCCTTCGCCAAGAACTTCCCGCGTATCGCTGAGCAGGACGAAGGCCAACGGATCGCATTCCCTCACGACTTGTTTCACCTGCGGGATCTCCTCCCGTTTCACGACGCACAGGAGCACCGTTTTCTGTTGCCCGCTGTACATGCCTATCCCCGACAAGCCCGTCACCCCGCGTCCAATCTCGTGCATCAGGCGGTTGGCGATCCGTTCCGACTCATTGGATATGATCATCAGGGTTTTCGCATAGTTAATGCCTTCCAGAAATGCGTCTATTGTCTTGCTTGCGACATAAAGGCTGACAGATGCGTACAGGCCCAGCTTGATGCTGTGGAAGGCGAAGGTGGCGATCAGCACTACGGTGGCGTCGAGGGCCATCAGGAACGTGCCGATGGAAAGATGGGGGAAGAATCTGCGCAGGATGGACGCCGCCATGTCGGTGCCTCCGGTGGTGGCATCCTCCCGAAGGACGACGGCCAGGCCGACCCCCATGATCAGGCCGCCGGCCAGAGCATTGAGCAGCAGGTCCGGCGTTGCCATCGTCACATCCATTGCGACGAACCATTCCTGCAGCAGGCGATTGGCAAAGGGAGCCGTAAGATCGATCTGGAGGGACAGCACGATCGTGCCGAACAGGGAGCGCAGCATGAATCCGCGCCCTTTCGACTTCCAGCCCAGCAAGAACAAGGGAATGTTCATCGCCAGCATCAGGACGCCGACGGGGAGCAACCCGCCGCTGACGTAATGCAGCACGGTAGCCAGTCCGGACACGCCGCCCGGCGCCAGTTTGAATGGAACCAGGAACAGGTTCATGCCGAATGTCATCAGAGCGCAGCCCAGAAAGATGATCACATACGGCATGACGCTTCGATTGTTTTTCAAGGACATGGTACCTCCGGAGAAAAAGAAAACCGGGATGCCTCCCGGTTAACTCATGCCGTATTTCTTCTTGAACTTGTCCACACGTCCGCCGGTGTCTACCAATTTCTGTTTGCCCGTGTAGAACGGATGACATTGGGAGCAAATTTCGATATGGAGATCCTTTTTCGTGGAACCTGTCTCGAATGTTTCGCCGCAAGCGCACCGTACTACGGCTGTGCCGTATTTCGGATGAATACCTTCCTTCATGTTCTCACCTCGCTCTTCCTGTTGCGCCTTTTAGGATGGAATCCATGATGCTCATGGTCGGATCCGCCAAAGTGCCGACATTAAATATACCATAGCCCCATCCGAATGGCAAGGGCATTTTGGACCGGTCTGCCGGTTGTCTGCCAGCCGGCCGGTCTGCCGGTTTGTCGGCTTGTCTGTCGAACCGGGCCTACTTGTAACTGGAATCGTAACCGTTCTTCTCCTTCGCCAGGAAGGTGAGGTTGATGGAACTGACAAATTCCTCGTTCGTCTTGGTTTGCTGCAGACGGCTGATGATCATTTCCGCGACCTCGGCCGTGCCGATATTGCCCATGGCACGCCGGATGGCGTAAATGCCCTCCATCTCGCGCTGCGTGAGCAGGAGCTCCTCGTGCCGCGTGCCGGAACGGTTGATGTCGATGGCAGGGAAGATCCGCTTCTCGGAAAGCTTGCGATCCAGATGAAGCTCCATGTTGCCGGTTCCCTTGAATTCTTCGAAGATGACGTCGTCCATGCGGCTGCCCGTGTCGATCAGGGCGGTGGCGATGATGGTGAGGCTTCCGCCGAATTCAATGTTTCGCGCCGCTCCGAAGAAACGTTTCGGCTTATGCAGCGCGCCCGGGTCCAGGCCTCCGGACAGCGTGCGCCCCGTAGGCGGAATGGTCATGTTGTAGGCCCGCGCCAGTCGCGTAATGCTGTCCAGCAGGATGACCACATCCTTTTTCTGCTCCACGAGCCGCTGTGCGCGCTCAAAAACCATTTCAGCCACTTTCACGTGGTGATCCGGCACTTCATCGAAGGTGGAATAGATGACGTCGCCCTTGATGGAGCGCTGCATGTCGGTGACTTCCTCCGGGCGTTCGTCGATGAGCAGGACAATCA
>JANYKF010000459.1 GCA_025361665.1 Clostridiaceae bacterium | reverse complement strand
GACATCCTGCATGTTGAAGGCACATTTTGTGCCTTCAACACACCAAATTACGTGATTCGGTGCCCTTTCGGCGGCATTTTCCGCTGGATGCATGCAAGTTGCAAAATGCAACTTGCATGAAAAAGTCGAAAATCGACTCTTTGCACGAGAATCATCCTTACAATTCTATGTGACACGGGGATGTCTGTCAACGCCATGAAAACAAGATGAATTTACGGGGAATCAATGCTATGATGGTAGCACCCCATGAATCACTTTTGAACAGCCAAAGGAATGGTGATTTCAAATGGACATGAAGAGCAGGGCTTCTGAAGCCAAACAAGCCTCATACGCACTTGCCGCATTGGACAGCGAAACAAAAAACGGTGCGCTTCAGGCGATTTCCGATGCCCTGAAAGCCAATACCGCAGCCATATTGGCCGCGAACCTGGCGGACATTGAAAAAAGTGTCTTGGAAAACTTGTCAGCTCCTTTGCTGAAGCGGCTCAAGTTCGATACGGTGAAACTGGGCGACACGATTGACGGCGTATTGAGCACGATGAAACTGATGGACCCGGTTGGCCGAACCCTGATGGCCACGGAGTTGGATCAAGGCCTGGAACTGTACCGCATCAGCTGCCCGATCGGCGTCATCGGCATCATTTTCGAATCCCGACCGGATGCCCTTGTCCAGATTTCCACATTGTGCCTGAAAAGCGGGAATGCCGTTCTGCTGAAAGGCGGCCGCGAAGCCGCAAAAACCAATCGGGTCCTGTTTGAGACCATTCGTGATGCCTCCATTGCCGCCGGCCTGCCGCAAGGATGGATTCATCTGATGGAAGGCCGCGATGAAGTCAATGAAATGCTCCTGCTGGATGAATATGTGGATTTGATCATCCCGCGGGGCTCCAATGAATTTGTCCGGTACATCATGGATCATTCGAAGATCCCCGTCATGGGGCATGCGGATGGCATCTGCCATGCGTATGTGGATGCATCGGCGGATTTGGAGATGGCCGTCCCGCTGGTATTCGATTCCAAAACACAGTATGTCGCAGTCTGCAATGCGCTGGAAACCTTGCTGGTCCATCGGGACGTGGCCGCGGCGTTTCTGCCGGAGCTGAAAAGCGCACTGGACGGGAAAGATGTGGCACTGTACGGGGATGAACGCACACAGGAAATAATCCCATGCAGGCCAGCTACCGAAAAGGACTGGAAAACGGAATATTTGGACTATATTCTGTCCATCCGCGTGGTCGACTCGCTGGATGAAGCGATCCGTCATATCAACCAATATGGCTCCGGACACACGGACATGATCGTGGCGACGGACAAAGCGGCCATCGACAGGTTCATGCAGCTGGTCGACAGTGGAAATGTCCTCTCGAACTGCTCCACCCGTTTCTCGGACGGGTTCAAATACGGGTTCGGCGCGGAAGTGGGCATCAGCACGAACAAGCTGCATGCCCGCGGACCGGTTGGCCTGGAGGGTTTGGTTACCTACAAGTACAAATTGTACGGCAGCGGACAAATCGTCGCAGACTATGCGAAAAAGCGAAAAACGTTTACGCACCGGGCATTGGCGTAAAGAACCTATTCGAGTTCAAACAGATCTCCGCGGTGTTTTGGTATCATCAGGCAGGAAACAAAATCGGTTGATTTCATCCTCAATTCTTCCATTGCCTTGTCCAGCACGGTGGATGTTTCACCGAAATGCATTGGGAACGCGGCTTTCGCGCCAACCTTCTCCATGAAGTGGACGTATCCGTCCAGCCAGTGGTTTCCCAGCCGCGGATCCAGGGGCAGCAGGGCCACGTCAGGCTGCTTTCCGGTCAGGGTAGACCATTCGGCGACTTTTTCCATTTCCTGTGTAAAACGCGTCTTCATATTGTTGTTCCAAGGTTTGCTCTCCGCTTCCCAATGCCACAAATTCAAATCACCGGCATGATAAATGACCCTTCCGCCGACTTCCACCCAGAAGGCCACCCCTGCATCGGTAGACCTGAAGGTGTGTACGACGAGATTCAGCCCCGGCCAGGAATAGGTTTCATTTGGCCTCATTCGGATAATTCTTGCGTCGGCCTTGGCAGATTCAGGGTTTCCCGCTTCCGTGATGACCTGTTTGTCAATTCCTGAGAAATGGTGTTTGGGAATGTCCTGCGACAGCACATAGCGGATGGAGGGAATGGTTTCCTGCCATTGCAGGATATCGGGATTGAAATGATCCCCGTGCTTGTGGGATGAGAATACCACGACCGGCGGAATGATGCCGGTTTCCGTTTGCTGGATGGCGTTGTTCAGCCAAAGGACCGGGTCGAAGACGCCGTTTCTGAAATCGCGTCCATCCCCTTCCTCCCTGTCGTTCCAATAATCAAAAATCAGCAGGCAGCCGCCCGCTTGAACCGCATAACTGCTGTGATACAGGTACCAGACCTTTATCTCATCCCTCGCTTGCATTTTGCCCACATCTCTTTCCATAAGGTATTCTTAT
>JANYKF010000431.1 GCA_025361665.1 Clostridiaceae bacterium | reverse complement strand
CTCACTGTTTTTGATTCCGATATCATGAGTAAGAGCTGCAATTTCAAGAATGCTTTGTGATGCTTCATCCAAAGCATCCATATCGCCGATAATCGCTGCAAAGGCATGGACCTTTAAAAAATGATTGATACGATGCACATTACCAGAATCATATGCAATCATGGCATTGATAACTTCAGTAATTTTGTTCATGTGGCACCTCCAAGCAATGGAATAGGTAGGCAACCGTAGGGATAAGTTTGCCATCAGACATTTCTTCCATTACAAGTGTTTCTGCCACGATGGCGTATAACCTTCTTGCCATGTGCTTCACTCCTCATATTCATATTTGAATTTTATGCTTGTTCCATGAAAGGCCACAGTTGGAAGCGGTAACTGCCAGGCATTCTCGCCTGCTGGAAAGGGCCGGGCACCCGTTCCGATGCAGGAACCGGTTCGCCTGACAAATCTCTGTCCAGCCTGTCAACAGCCGGGATGCCCTGCGGCAGCGGGTCTCCTTCCAGCTTGAATTTCAGCCACATGCCCTGCCCGTTCTGCACCACTTGGAAGTACCTGTTGCCCAGCCGGCCAGTGCCGCTATCGCTGTCCAAACCCATGATCTTTTGCCATTTTTTCATGGTGACGGCATAGTCCGGGTTTGGGGCGAGCAACTCGTCTTCAGCAGGCTCGACAGCTTGTCTCAGCATCTCCGGCTCCACGCCGGAGGTGGTATTGATGGAAAAGTTGGGAATAACGGGTAAATCTCCATTGGTGCAGAAGATATTATAATTGCTGATGTTTCCGGCTGACATGGGGCCCGGGTATGGCAGGTTGATTTCCCCTTTGCCGTTTTCGGAAAAGAGATTGCCAACGACGTTGAATCCGCTGCAGTCGCATGGCACCAGCGCCTCAGGCTTGGTATGCAAGCTTGTCATGCCTTTGGGGTACCGGAAGACGCTCCTGCGTGCCGATATCTTCGCGTGAAGACCGTACCGGCTGTTCTGGATGAGCAAGTTGTTTGAAATTGTGACATTTCCGGCATCATGGGCATAGATGCCGTTGCCGGCGATCGTCGTGTTGCCCGGCAGAGATAGACCGATGACGTTGTGATCGATGAGGCAAGGTCCGGGGCCCATTTCGCAGAAGATGCCCGCGCCGTGACAGGAAAGGATGACATTGCGGGTGATGCGCACGTTCTGGTAGACATTGTCCAGCCATATGCCATCACAGTAGTTGTCGCGGAAAAGGTTCTCCTCGATGACGCCATCGAAATACCAGTGTGTCTTGATGGCGGCTTCCTCAAAGGAAACCCCGCCCAGCGTGTTGTTTCGCTCAAAGACATTGCGGCGGATGACCGTGCCGATATGCCCCATGCCGGCCAGACCCCCCTGTCCGTTTTCCGCGATGATATTGCCCTCGATGAGGTGCCAGCCCACTGCGCCGGGATGCGGCATGCCGTCGGAAAAGCCCGATCCGCCATAGTGGTGTGGCACGCGGCCCTCGCTGCCCACATCGATACCGATAGATTTGGCGAGGCGGATCGTATTGCCGCGGATGACAAAGTGGTGGCCACTACGAGTGCTGACCAGTCCCAGCTGTGCCTCATGCTCATAATCCCAGAAGCTTGTAAGCCCTTGGTTGGCGGCATGCTCCAGCACGAATCCTTCTATAGTGATATATCCCAACCCTCTGCTCTGGGGGCGGAAGACGGCATTGCGCACAGAATACTCGACGAGGTGCCGGGAAGGATCAGTGACGTTTGGCAGAAAATGTATCATCAGGCCGGCGCCGCCTTCCGTGGGCATCCACGTGCCGGCCCGTCTTTGAAGCTCAGTTTCTGCAGCCACTTCACTCATCGGCATGCCGTCCAGGATGACCTGCCCTCGACTGAACTTCGGGTCATCCGAGCCATCGGTGAATTTCTGGGCATATGGGTTGAAATCACCGAACACCGCCGGATCAAACACGCCATGCCATACATCACCTTGCTTTTCCCAAAGGCCGGAGAAAACCTCCGAACCTTTTACAGTGACGGTTTCACCCTCCTGCGCCCGAATCGTGATTGGCTTATCCGCCTCACCGCTGATTGACGGAGAAATCATCTCCCGATATACGCCGCCGTGCACAAGCACCGTGTCGCCGGGTCGGGCTAGTGTTACTGCCGCGCCAATCGATCTGAATGGCTGATCTTTCGTACCAACGCCACAGTCTGTGCAGTATGGATGACTGTAATTGACAATATACAGCCTTCCTGATTGGTTGCCTGTCAGGCTCATGTCCATCCCTCCGTCACATGCCACTCGATTGCACATCAGTCGCATCGGATGCCAACCTTGATATATTTATCCTGATTCCTGTATACATCCATGACGCCTTCGACAGCATCCGCGAATGTCACAATCGGATCGATAATGTCTCCTGACTTGAGCAACCCCTTGTCAAAAAGCTGTTTGACCGTTTCTACAACCCTCTTGCGATCCCATGACGGATACTCGCGCATTGGGTTTTCCCAATCCACAAGGCAGCTTTTCATGGTCAGACGATTGTGCATCCATTCCTCGCCAAGTACAAGATGCGCATCCGTGCCCTTGTAGTACCCGAGGGTCGTGATGGAACCGCACATCCGCACGCATCGCATGGCCTGCTTCAGCGCCTGATAGGAACCACTTGCTTCAATGACGATATCACAGCCGACACCAAGGTGTTGATGAACCTCCAGGCCAATATCGCCGGCAGTGGGATCCAGAGCCAATGTGGCACCGGTTCTCAACGCCTGATCCCGGCGTTTTGCTATGGGATCGATGGCGATGATATCCATGCATCCATTCAATCGCAGCAACTGTATGATAAGCAACCCGATGGCGCCAAGGCCGAAAACAGCAACTCGGTCGCCGACTTTCGCCTCGGATTCCCTGACCGCTGCCAATGCGTTGACAGCCGGGTCGACACAGGCGGCATCCTGATCCGTCATGTGAGACAGCACTTTATCAAGCCGTTCTTCGTCCACGACATGCCTGTCACTGATGGGTCCGTAACAAAAAACGCGGTCACCGACCTTGTGATTAATGACTTCAGGTCCCACTTCCATGATGGTGCCAACAATGGTATTGCCCACGGCCGTCTTGGGAAACACCGATACATCGGCTTCCGGCTTTTCCATGAACATGCGCATGGCCATGTCAAAGTACTTGCCTTTGAATGGCGATTTCCCGCTGAAGTTCAGAAAATCCGTTCCATGCTTTATCGTGCAGAAACTGCTCCGAATCCGCACCTGACCCTTTCCCAGTTCCGGTTCCGTTACTTCTTCCATTTCTATTGTTTCAGGTGCTATGGAATATAATCGCTTGGCCATATTCGTGCCTCCATGCATCAAATTTACGATTCACATCAATCAAATCATTAGTTGATTCATGATGTGTATTTCATTGGTTCCAAACCCAATGTGCTTCAATAATGATTCATCCTATCCCAATCATTTTTGCGATCTATCTGCATATGCTGAGACATTTGACATGAAAATCCTGGTAATGGCAATGACTCCCTTGGAAAGTGGAAACCCCGATCTGCCCTTTCAGGTATGGATTCATATCGTCTGTGTGTCTGATGGCATTCTCCCCATTTACAGATACCGCAATTGCAGAACCCACGACATGAACATGGATTCGATAGAGGCATCCCAATTCCCAATGAAACGGGCTGGACGCCAATTCCTGATAAATGCCAT
>JANYKF010000405.1 GCA_025361665.1 Clostridiaceae bacterium | reverse complement strand
CAAGAAACAGGCCAATCAGGTAGAAGCGGAAGGCGAGAAAAACGCCTTGGATCTTGCACCTTATGTACTCAAGAATCCGGACATGCCCTGGAAATGCGAAACCTTCTTTGATTATCGGGTCACTTACAACCAGAACGGCTTCCTGAGCCTGGTGTTCCAGGATTACCAATATGCAGGCGGCGCGCATGGGTCCACGCTCCAGACCTCCGTCACGGTTCCGCTGAAAACAGGCCGGCCCATGTCCTTGAAGGATTTGTTCACCCCCGGCGCGGATTATCAGGCAGCCATCAACAACAGTGTCAGGATCAGCTTGGACGCAATGGGCCTCACTTCGGAACTGTTTGAACCTTTTGCCGGAATCGGCGGGAACCGGTCCTATTATCTTTCCAGCAACGGCGTAGCAGTCTATTTCCAGCAATATGAAATCATGCCCTATTCGGCGGGCATCCAGGAATTCACCACCAGCTACGCCTCTCTGGAAGGCCTGTTGAAAGAACAGATCCTATTGAAGGAAAACACGGATGCGGATAAAGTGGCCGCCGTGCTGCTGTCTGCGATCCGGGATTCAGCCTTGCTCGGGAAGGTTCTCAACTGCCCTTATCCAGTCGTCACGACAGTCATTGAGGACGTCATCAAGGCATGGGGAAACCCGGCCACCTCGGAAAGCATCCCCGCAGCCAAGGGTATCTACGCGGCATTCCCTTCAAAAAAGGTTGTCTTTGGCTTCAACAAGGGGGCGCAGATATTCGATGTGCGAAGTCTTGACTTGCGGCTTCCTTCCATTACGAAAGACAAGGCGATGGAGGTTCTTGGTTCTCCCATATTCACGGCCTCATCGGACAAACAGCAGATTCTTGGCTATCCGGCTGGAACCGGATACGAGCTGATCCTGTATTTTACCGAGAGCGCCGGGCAGCCGGGATTGGTAAAACTGGACCATTACGAGGTGTTGTACCCGCGGGGAAACGTCAACCTGATGGCAGACGACCCAGGCAGGGATTGGGCCGTGCTCAATGCGGGGGATCCATTCAGCGTGATCATGAAGGGCAATCCGACAACCGGCTATTCATGGCATTTCACGATAAATGACGGCAACATTCTAAAGCCGGTATCGGAAAGCAGCGTGCTGGATTCCGCGATGATGGGCGCAGGCAGCACATTCACCTGGAATTTCGCGGCGGGAGTATCCGGGAATGCGGCCATCACCTTCAAGTACTACAGAACTTGGGAAGGAGAATCTTCCGCACTGCCGGAAACCATCAGGATATTCAACATGAGTGTCCGGTAGGTGTGAAAGAGGAGTCAAGCCAAACACACGCTGGATGGGTCCGGCACACTGAAGTCAAGCCAAGCTGTGGATGGAGCTCGCACGCATCTTGGCTACCTTGTGCAGGTGATCGGCGACCCGTTCCATATAGCTGACAATGTCAAGGTAGACGATGCCGCTTTCTATGGTGCACTTGCCTTCTTCAAGGCGCTTGATGTGATCGGTCTGGATCCGATGGCAGAGCTCGTCAATTCTGCCTTCCAGCTGGATGGCGTCATAGGCGGCGGAAGCATCATCCTCCTGCAGACTGAGGAGTGTGGAGTCATACATCTCCTCAATGAGGATGTAGATATTCTGCAATTCGGAAAGGGCTTCCTGGCTGAAGACCAGCTTGTTGTCGATGCAGGTCTTCGCCAGTGCTGCGAGATTGACTGCGTGGTCGCCTATCCGTTCGATATTGTGGACGCTGTTGATCATGAGGGGAACCAGTTCGGACATGTCATTGGTAAGGGACTGACGCGATAATTCGACCGTGTACCGGATGGTGTCCTTCTGGATGCGGTTGACTGTGGCCTCGTCAGTTTCCACCGAGGCCAGGATCTCCTCGTCACCGTTCCGGATGGATGACATGACCGAGGATAACATTTTTCTTGAAATCCCGACGCCCCGGATGATCTCCTGAAGGGTGGCCTTGAAGGCAGCGACTGGCGTATCGAGCAGCAGCCGATCCAGATAGACGGGAGCACCGGGATCCTTCCTGCGGTCCCTGATGATCGTCTCCAGGAAGCGGACGTAATACTTGGTGAACGGCAGGAAGATCACAGCTGACAAAACATTGAACACGGTGTGGGAATTTGCTATCTGGGTGTTGATGTTCGTGGTGTTCATCAGCAGGGAAGTGAAGTTCATGATCAGTGAAACAAAATAAGGCAGGCAGATCCAGGCGATGATGACGCCAATGACATTGTACAGGGTATGCGCCCAGGCGGCACGACGCGCATTGACATTTCCCTTCAGGCTTGCAAGCTGGGCGGTGACACAGGTGCCGATGTTGTCCCCGAGCATGATGCAGACGGCTGTCTGGAGGGCTGTGGTCGGATCTGCGCCGAGAAGGCCGGCCTGGCCCAGGACCATGACGAGTGCGACCGTTGCGCTGCTGCTGTGGATGAGTGCGGTAACCGTGATACCGAGCAGGATGCC
>JANYKF010000511.1 GCA_025361665.1 Clostridiaceae bacterium | reverse complement strand
GACAGATTCATCCGCAGGGTGAAAGAAGGGCGGATGAAGCTCAGTGCCACCTACAACGCCAACCTCAGCGCGCTGATGCCTGCCGAGCAGGCGATACGGTCCCTCTATTACGCACGGAAACTTGAACGGGAATACGGGATTTCCTTCGACACGGTCGAACACATTGAAATGCCCTCGATGGCCTGGGGCATGATGCAGGTTTACGCAGGTTCCGGCATAAAGAAATTCACAAAGAACTGGTTGGATTTCAATTCGCATTATCTCAAAAAATCCCCGGAAATGCCGCTGTTCCAGTGGAAGCTGCCGGATGGATCGGAAGTGCTTTCCCTGATACCCCGTGGGGCTAACCTGAAGCACGGATATGCGCAGGCGGAATTCCTTTACAAGAAGAGTTTCGCGGATGCGACGGAACACCTGCACAACTGGTGGATTCCCCATTATGAAAGCATTGAGGCCTATCCATACGACCACCTCCCTCTGCTGGGATGTTATGGAGATCTCCATTTTGTCTCCAAGACAGAGCCGAGGCTCCTGGTGGAGGCCATTCGAAAATACAATGACCAACCTTGGGCTTATCCCAGACTGGTCAACGCGACATGGGACATGTTTTTCACTGCCGCATTGCAGTCCGCGGACCGTCTCGGTGTGGAGATCCCTTCACTTGGCGGTGATTTTGGCTGTTCCTGGGAGGACTGGCCCATACACTACGCCCACGTGGCAGCCAGGATGAAGCGAGGCATCACCGAGAGCTTTGCGCTGGAGCGTTTGGATGCCGCAGCCGCGGCAAATGCCGGGAAAACGGATTCCATGCGGAAAGGCATCATGGATGCCGCTTCGGACTACATGCAGAAGCTTGCTGAACATCCTTGGAACGGAACGAATGACGATGAAAAATGGTACAGCTACGAGAAACGTTCTCATTGGGCTGATGCGCTTGAAAAATGCAATGAAGAGCTTTTGTCCTGTTTATCCACGGATGGCGGCCCGGCATCCGTTTTCAATTCATTGTGCAAACCCAGGACGGGTATTGCCTGGCTGGACGGCATTCATGAAATGGCGGGAGCGCAAAGTGTGGCGGCGATCGGGAAGACGGCTGTCGCAGTGGAAACAGGTGCGATGGGGCTCTATCCCGTTCAGGCAAAACCATGCAAGGGATCATGTGCCTCCGGGAAGACAGCCAATGGAACCGGATGGCTGGAAAACGACTTCATCCGTGTGGAAATCGATCCGTCAACAGGTGGAATTGCAAAGTTCTTCGACAAGAAAACCAGTCGCGACTGGGCAAAGGGCGCAGGCTTGAATTCACTCATGTACCTGTCGGACGGCGTGCCTTTGAAAACTTCCTGTGTATTTGTGGAATCTATCGCAAACGGACCGGTTGTGGCGGCGCTGAAAATCAGAACCACGGCACTCCGCTGCGAAGTGGAAACCACATTGTGCCTGAGTTCCGCGGACAGTCGGCTGCGCATTGAGAACAAACTGGTGAAAGAACCAAGCAGCGAGCCCCTGAACCTGTATTTCGCGTTTCCGTTCGATGCGCCGGACAGGCGGTATCACTATGAAAGCGCCGCATCCATCCTGCGGCCCGGTACAACGGAAAGGGGAGGCGATCTTCTTCCCGGTGCAGGCCAGGAAGCCTATGCCGTGCAGGACTTCATTGACATACAGGACAATGGCGCGGGCATCATCCTATCCCCTTTGGATAATCAGATCTTCCAGTTGGGGTACAATACTTACGACCTGATGCCGGACGGCCCGCCGGATGGCGACGCCACGGTGTTGGCACTTTGCCTCACCAACCACGCCTATCAGGAAATCGTCCGCAATCAATATGGCCATCGCGACTTCCTGTTCCGCTTTGAACTGATGCCCTATGAAGGAGTGTATAATGCGGGCCGCGCGGTGCAATTCGGCCGGGAGGCCAACAATGCATTGAAGGTGGTCTGCCCGGGCGTGGAATTGCAGGGAATGCTTGGGAAGCCCTTTACCCGGTCCTTGACGGATGGGGTATTCGTGACCGCGCTCAAACCGGCGGAAGAGGTTGGCGGGGCAGTTGTCCTGCGTTTCTGGAATGCAATGGATGACAATGCGAATGCGGCCTTCGATGTGGCGGCGCTTGGGATGTCCCATGCGGAAACGGTCGACCTATTGGAGCGCCGGAATGGAAAAGTTCTGTCATTTGATGGCAAGGTCCTTCATATCCCGGTCCGGGGCCATGGATTCGGCGCCGTGCTTCTGACCCGATAACATGAATGAGAAAGAATCAGCATCAGAGGGGAATGAATCAACAAAAAGGAGAAAAAATCATGATTAAGCCAGTTGTTGGTTGCTATGCGGTGCTGGATGCGACGGAGATTGGATGGGAAAACGCCGGGTCACAGCTGGACCTGCTTTGCCGCTGCATCGAAGCGGCCGGCATGATAGCCGTGAAGTCGCCGGAAATCGTGCGCGACGATGCTTCCGCTGCCCGTGTGGCGGTGTTCTTCGCCGGGCAGCCCATCGATGTGCTTCAGCCTTTGATTGTCACGTGGTCTTTTGATCATTTCACTTACCGGATCTGGCAGGAGAAACCTGTTCCCGTGGTCATACGCGCCATCCCGGGTATCAGCACCGGTTCCACCGTGGGCGGACAGCAGCTCGGCTGCCTGCTTTCGGAGCTGGAAATCCCGCATAAACTGCTTTTCGCCCCGCTGGACGATGTCGCGGTGTGCCTCCGGATGTTTCCGTTTGCCGCCGCGGCCGCACTGAAACGAAGACTCAACGGAAAGAAAATCGTCATGATCGGTCGCCGGACTCCGGGCATGACCCCCATCATGTTTGACGAGATCGAAATCATGAAACTGTTCGGCATGACGGTATCAACTTGTGGCATGGATGAGTTCCGCGAGAATTATCTCGAAAAAGTTTCGGCAGCGGAAGCTGAAAAAGCCTGGGAAGAAATCAGCGCCAGGGCGGAGAATGTAACCAGCGGGCAGGTGGAAGGCATTTACACAATGAGGGAATACCTCGGCATGAAGAAGCTGATCACGGAAACCGGGTGTTCCGCGATCACACTCGGCACCTATCCCGAATGCCAGGGAACCGCCTGCCTGCCATTGGCATTGCTCAACGACGCGGGGTTCCCGGCCGGCTGTGAAGGTGACTTGAATTCCACCATCAGCATGCTGCTGTTAAGTGAACTGTCGGGAAAACCGACGCATTTCGGCGAGATGGTGGATGTGGACCTGGTGAAAAATGAAATCTACACAACCCATTGCGGGGCCGGCGCCCCCAGCTTTGCCGACGATCGCGGATTTGTCCTGTGCCCGGTCCGCCTCGCTGAAACAGGAGTCTGCATCCGCTATTGCGCGTACTGCTCCGATATCACCTATGTGTGCCTGACCGGGCGGCGCGGGACTTACAGGCTCTGCTCCATAGAAGGATCACCGCTTCCGACCGAAATGGTCTACGACGGAAATCCCCTTCGCTTCAAATTGAAGACACCCGCGCAGGAAATCTGGGACATCACTGCCAGGAATGGGTTCCATCATCACTGGATCACCGGGCTGGGCAGCTGGAACGAGACCTTGAGGGAATTTGCCGCGTTGACAGGTATCAAAGGTGTATTCCCGGATATTGACTGACACCTTGTCATGGGGTCGCGTCTTCATTTATTGAGCGGGATGTGGCGGCGATATCTGCACCCGCTGAACAGGATGTGGCGACAGGCTGCTCACCCAAAGCGTTTGTTTTGGGAAAACTGCGAAATATCGGTCGAATTCAAGAAGTGGGAGGAATCAGGATGAAATCAGGGAAATTGAAGGCGGGCATAGATGAACGTGAAATACGATGCGATCTCGGGCTGATTCCCGGAGATGGAGCCCCTGTGGCCACCGGCCGCAGGACGCCGCTCTTCATCAAGACAACGGCACTCTGTAACGGGATTGCCGGGCTGGCGGTTGTTTCACTGGATATCATGGGGATCCCTTACGGGCATACTTTGCGCATTCGGGAAACCGTCACGTCGAAGGTCCCATGGCTGGCTGAAAACATCATGCTGTGCTGCAGCCACACGCATGTGGCTCCTTCGTCGCTGCCGTCCCTGCATACCTATATGGAGGCATTCAACCCGACCGCCGGACCGGAAGCCTACAAAAGGGAAAATGATTTCCTTGAAGACTTGACGGAGGACATCATCGCATCCGTCATCGCGGCTGCCGGCAACCTGTTCGATGCCTCCATCGGCTTTGTCAGTCTTGAATTGCC
>JANYKF010000506.1 GCA_025361665.1 Clostridiaceae bacterium | reverse complement strand
CGGATTCAGCAGCGCCGTGACCAAACCCGGCATCTGGGCATTCCTGACGATCACGTTCTCCCTGACCGCGGGAACCGCATTCATCATGTGGCTCGGCGAGCAGATCAACACGTACGGCATCGGCAACGGAATATCGATGATCATCTTTGTCAACATCATTTCACGCGGTCCTTCCGGGGTCCGGGCGCTGATAGACATCGTCAGGAGTTACAATGACGAAGGCCGCATCATCATCGGCATCATCATCGTGGTCGCCATCATCGCCGTGTTCACGGCAGTCGTGGCGTTCGTCATCTGGGTAACCCAGGCGGAACGCCGAATCCCGGTCCAATACGCCAAGCGCGTGGTGGGACGGAAAATGTACGGCGGGCAAAGCACCCACATCCCCATGAAGGTGAACGTGTCAGGCGTCATCCCCATCATCTTCGCCATGTCAATCCTGGCTTTCCCGGCCACCATCATCAACCTCGTCGCACCACATTCGACCGGCATCTGGGCTACATTGCGGAACTTCAACGGCGGAGCCCTCTATACGGTCCTGCTGGCTGTTTTCGTCATGCTGTTCACATTCTTCTATACGGTGCTGGTGTTCAACCCCATCGAGCTGGCCAACAACATCCGCAAGAACGGCGGGTTCATTCCGGGCATCCGTCCGGGCAAACCCACATCGGACTACATTTCCAAGGTGCTGAACCGCATCACGTGGTTCGGTGCGCTCTTCCTCGCCGTCATCACCATTTTCCCGAGCATCCTGCAGGGTCTCACAAAGGTGCAGGGGCTCTGGTTCGGCGGCACTTCGCTTCTCATCATGGTGGGCGTTGCGCTGGATACGATGAAGCAGATAGAGTCACAGCTGCTGATGCGCCATTACAAGGGATTTCTCGACTGACAGGCATGCCAGGCATCCGGGTCCGCAGCCCGGGAACCCGGGACGGGCTCATGGCATCCGGAAGGGGGTCATGGGCCGTTTCTCCCCTGACGGGGCCTGGCAGGACGGACCGGAAAGGATGATACCGGTATGAGGATGATCTTGCTGGGACCTCCCGGCGCAGGCAAGGGAAGCCAGGCCCAGAACCTCTCAGTGGCGCTGTGCGTGCCGCATGTTTCGACAGGCGACATTTTCAGGGCCAACATCAAGGAGGGCACGGCGCTCGGAATCCGGGTCAAGGGCATCCTGACGGCAGGGGAACTGGTTCCGGACGACCTGGCGGTCCGAATCGTCGCGGATCGGCTCTCGAAAGCCGACTGCGCGAACGGATTCATCCTCGATGGTTTTCCAAGGACCATTCCACAGGCGGAGCAACTCGATGCCATGCTGGCACGTGACGGAAAAGCCATCGACGTGGTGCTGAACCTGGTTTGTCCGGACGAAGTCATCATCAGCCGGATTTCAGGCCGCAGATTGTGCTGCTGCGGCAGGACCTACCATCTAACCGGCAATCCGCCCAAGGTGGCAGGCATCTGTGATTTTGACGGAAAAACCCTGTATGTCCGCGAGGATGACAAGGAGGAAACCGTCAGAACCCGCCTTGAAACGTACCACCGGCAGACCGAGCCCCTGATTGCGTATTACGCGCAGAAGGACGCTTTGTGTGATGTCGATGGCGAAGGGGCCATTGCGGATATCACGGTGAGTATTCTGGGCACGCTGGAGAAAATGGGCCTATGATCACCATCAAGTCCCAACGGGAGCTGGACCTCATGAAGCGGGCGGGAGAAGTGGTGATGCGCGTTCACCTGCGCATGCGGGAACTGGTGGTGCCGGGCGTCACGACATTTGAACTCAACCGTGTTGCGGCGGAAATCATCAGGCAGGCCGGTGCGATTCCTTCTTTTCTTGGTTTTCCCTGTTCCATGGGAGGCATCGATTTTCCGGGAGTCATCTGCACATCCTGCAACGAGGAAGTCATCCATGGCCTTCCCGGGTCACGCGTGCTGCAGGAGGGTGATATCCTCAGCGTCGACGTGGGTACCATCCTCAACGGCTGGCATGGCGATGCGGCAAGAACCTACCCGGTCGGCAGGATTTCCGGGGAAGCCGCGCGTTTGCTGTCAGTCACCGAGGAAAGCTTCAACAGCGGCATGGAAGCAGCCGTTCCGGGAAACCGGATCCGCGATGTTTCCGCAGCGGTTCAGCGCCGGGTGGAGGAAAACGGTTTTTCCATCGTTCGAGATTTCGTCGGACATGGCATCGGGACAGAGATGCACGAGGAACCCCAGATTCCGAATTATGTCGGCCGTGAACGCGGTCCACGGCTCGCGGAAGGAATGACGCTCGCCATCGAACCGATGGTGAATGCGGGCATCTGGAAGGTGAACGTGCTCTCCGACAAATGGACGGTCGTCACAGCGGACGGAGCGCTTTCGGCCCACCATGAAAACACGATAGCCGTTACGGCCCGTGGCCCGGTCATTCTCACGCAGATTTGGTAAGTAATAAAAGTGCCTCTTGAAATTGTGACTGGTTTCCTTTAGAATACAATAGTTAGACTCCAAGTTTAACGCCTTTATGTCATGACCTTTTTTCCGGCTGGCTGAAGGCAGGGTCGGAAATCCCCATGGGGGTGGTTCAGTGGAATCCGTCGTAGGCAGGTTTGCATGGTCCATGGCCGGACGGGACAAGGGCCGGCTCCTCATCATCACGGCCATGGCGGATGACAACCATGTCATGGTGGCCGATGGCGATATCCGCCGTGTGGAAAAGCCGAAGAAGAAAAAGCTGAGGCATCTGGCCATGACCGACAAGACCGCTGAAGCTGTTGCGGAGATATTCCGCAGCAGGAAGAAGCCGCTGGATGCCGAACTCAGGGAAGCCATCCGGCAGGTGCGCGGGACTGAAGGAATAGAGGGTAGTAACAGGGAGGGTTGAGTTTGGCTAAGGATACCAGCAACAAGGAAGATATCATCGAACTCGAAGGCGTTGTCCAGGAAGCGCTGCCGAATGCCATGTTCCGGGTGAAGCTGCCCAATGGCATCGAAATCCTCGCGCACATCTCCGGCAAGCTGCGCATGAACTATATCCGCATCCTGCCCGGCGACCGGGTGACGGTGGAAATGTCCACATACGATTTGACCCGTGGACGCATCACGTGGCGAGCGAAGTAATCAACCAGGCGACCGCGATGTTTCTGAAAGTGCAAGAGCAAATGAATGGGGGAAATCCAAAATGAAAGTCAAGCCGTCTGTCAAGAAGATATGTGAAAAATGCAAGATCATCCGCAGAAAAGGCCGGGTCATGGTGATTTGCGTCACGCCCAAGCACAAGCAGAGACAGGGATGATGACCCTGGCGCAGGTCCCGGCGGAGCCGTCCGCCGAAAGACAAACGGAAACAGGAAGAAAAGGATTGGGAAGGTGCGGCTGGCCGGGGCGAAACCCCGGTTTAACCGGAACAATCTTTACATAGAGCATCGTCTGGAACAAGGAACTCCATCCTGGGCGTATCAATTGCGCCGGCAACGGGGGAAACCGCAAGTAGCAAAACCAGGGCGAAGCAGCCCGCATCATGCCTTGCATGGTGAGTATTATCGGAGGTGCAGGAAATTGGCTCGTATAGCAGGAGTTGACTTGCCAAGGGAAAAAAGAGTGGAAATCGGCCTGACCTATATCTTCGGTATCGGCAGGACCCGTTCGAACGAGATCCTCAGTGAAACCGGCATCAGTCCGGACACGCGTGTCCGGGAACTGACCGATGAGGAGATCACCAAGCTGCGTGACAAGATTGAGAAGTCCTACACCGTGGAAGGTGACCTGCGCCGTGAAACCGCGCTCAATATCAAGCGGCTGGTGGAAATCCGCTGCTATCGTGGCATGCGTCACAGGATGGGTCTTCCGGTTCGTGGCCAGCGGACGAAAACGAACGCCAGAACCCGCAAGGGCCCAAGGAAGACCATAGCGAACAAGAAGAAGTAAGCGGGAGGTCGATCGCATAATGGCTGCAGGAAAAGTTGTCAGAAGATCCAGGAAGAAAAAGGAGAAAAAGAATATCGAGCGGGGAGCCGCCCATATCCGTTCCTCCTTTAATAATACCATTGTAACCCTGACGGATACGATGGGGAATGCGCTCTCATGGGCCAGCGCCGGTGGACTCGGATTCCGCGGCTCCAAGAAGAGCACGCCGTTTGCCGCACAACAAGCAGCGGAAACCGCCGCCCGGGCCGCCATGGAACATGGCCTCCGCCTGGTCTCGGTTTACGTGAAGGGTCCGGGTTCCGGACGTGAAGCGGCCATTCGCGCATTGCAGGCTGCGGGGCTCGAAGTGAACCTGATCAAGGATGTCACCCCGATCCCGCACAACGGCTGCAGACCGCCCAAGAGAAGAAGAGTTTGACGGAGGTGTAGGAATCCATGGCAAGATATACAGGTTCATCATGCAGGCTTTGCCGTCGCGAGGGACAGAAGCTGTTCCTCAAGGGCGAAAGGTGTTATGGCGGCAAATGTGCGCTCAGCAGACGGGCCTACGCACCCGGTCAGCACGGCGCAGCCAAGAAGAAACTGTCCGAGTACGGCGTTCAGCTCCGTGAAAAGCAGAAGGCAAAACGTTTCTACGGGATTCTGGAAAGCCAGTTCCGCAAGTATTTTGAAATCGCAGACAGCAAGAAGGGCATCACCGGCGAGGTGCTGCTGCAATTGCTTGAGACGCGTCTGGACAATGTCGTGTATCGCATGGGCTTTGGCACCACCAGGGCGGAATCACGCCAATTGGTCACGCACGGCCACTTCGAGATCAACGGCAAACGGGTCAACATCCCGTCCTATCTGACGAAGGTCGGCGAGGCGATCGAGGTTTGCGAGAAGAGCAGGAAATCTCCGCGATTCAAGGAAATTCTCGACATAACCGGTTCCAAGGTCGTTCCAAAGTGGATCGAAGTCGATCAGGAAAACCTCAAAGGCAGAGTGGTGGCACTACCCGCAAGGGATGACGTCGATCTGCCCGTCCAGGAGCACCTCATCGTCGAACTCTACTCCAAGTGATGACGGGAGCAACCGGTGCCAGGAGTCATGGACATGGCTCCCGCACTCGTGCAGACGATGGAACCCAAGGAGGGTTGACTGATGATCGATATTGAAAAGCCGAGGATCGAATGTGTGGAAACCTCCGGGAACAACTCTTACGGGAAGTTCGTGGTGGAACCGCTGGAACGGGGCTATGGCATCACGCTGGGCAACTCGCTCCGCCGGATACTCCTTTCCTCGCTGCCCGGCGCGGCGGTCACGTCGATTAAAATCGACGGGGTGCTTCATGAATTTTCAACGGTTCCCGGCGTCGTCGAGGATGTGACGGAAATCATCCTGAACATGAAAGGACTTCGCCTCAAGCTTTACAGCGATGAGGCGAAGACCCTGTACATCGACTACGAGGGCGAAGGCGAGATCAAGGCCGGCGATATCAAGATGGACGCGGACGTGGAGATTCTCAATCCAGACCTGCACATCGCGACCATCTCGGGAAGCAACCGCTTTTTCATGGAGATTGCGGTGAACCATGGACGCGGCTATGTGTCCGCCGACAAGAACAAATCACCGAACCAGCCGATTGGAATCATTCCGATCGACTCCATCTACACGCCGTGCATGAAAGTCAACTATGTCGTGGACAACACCCGTGTCGGACAAGTGACCGACTACGACCGGCTGACCATGGAGGTGTGGACGGATGGAAGCCTCACGCCCGAGGAAGCCATCAGCCGGGGGGCTAAAATCCTCAGCGATCACCTGAACCTGTTCATCAACCTCAACGACAAGGGACGTCATTCGGAAATTCTCGTTGAGAAGGGCGAACCGGCCCGGGACAAGATTCTGGAGATGACGATCGAGGAACTGGATCTCTCCGTACGCTCATACAACTGCCTGAAACGCGCCGGCATCAATACGGTGGAGGATTTGACCAACAAAACCGAGGATGACATGATGAAGGTCCGCAACCTGGGCCGCAAGTCATTGGAAGAAGTCGTGCAGAAGCTTGAGGCCATGGGTCTGTCGCTCGCACTGACGGAGGAATGATCCCGAACGGGAGCTGAAAACGGCTTTTATCGTGTAAATGCGCCGGATGAAATCCATAATCGCAGGGATGCTGGCGCATTCACAGGTCTTGCTGGTGTTTCAAGCAAAAAAATGCGAAATCTGCCCAAATCAGAAACAGCAGAGATTGATTCAAGGGAGGGAATACAATGCCGACACAGAGGAAGCTCGGACGGCCGACCGATCAGCGAAAGGCCATGCTGAAGGGGCTGGTCACTTCTTTGATCCATTACGGTAAGATCGAAACCACGGAAACCCGCGCCAAGGAAGTCAAGAATATCGCCGAGAAGCTCATTACGCTTGCTGTGACCGAGTGTGACAACTTCACATCGAAGTCAGTCACCGTCAGTGCGCCGGTAACCGACAGCAAGGGCTACAAATCCTACAAGACCGTAACATCCAAGAACGGACGCAAGTATCAGGTCATAGAACGCGTGAAGAAACAGGATCTGCGCCAGGTGGATGCGGCTACCCGGTTGGCTGCGCGCCGGAACATGATGAACTGGATGTATCGCGTGCATGATGAGAACGGAAATGCCATCAGCATGACCAATAAGCTGATGAATGAAATCGGACCGAAATTCAAGGATGTCAAAGGTGGATACACCCGCATTTACAAACTGGGACCCCGTCGCGGAGACGGCGCACCGGTCGTCATCCTTGAGCTGACAAAGCAATAGATTCGAAAAGAAGCATGACAGCCAACTGTCGGAACGGACTGGATGGAGAACGGACGTACGTCTGTTCTCCATCTTTTTTTTACAGGAGTTCCCGCTGATTATGAGCATGATCATCGACATGAAGCACGCCGGATACCGGTATGCCTCCCAAATCCCGGATGCGCCGCCTGTTCCGGCCGTATCCGACATGAGCCTGACTATTTCCCAGGGTGATTTCTGGGTCGTCCTCGGGCAGAACGGTTCCGGGAAATCCACGCTGTCCAGGCTGATGAACGCCCTTCTGCTGCCCAAAGAGGGAACGGTTGTCATCGATGGCCTTCAGACATCCGATGAAACGCATCTCTGGCAGATCCGCAGAACCGTGGGCGTCGTGTTCCAGAATCCGGACAACCAGATTGTCGCAACGACCGTGGAGGAGGATGTCGCCTTCGGTCCTGAAAATCTTGGGATTCCACAGCCGGAGATTCGCAATCGGGTCGACGAGGCGCTTGAGACGGTTGCCATGAGCAGTTATCTGACGCATTCCCCTCACATGCTGTCCGGCGGGCAGAAGCAGAGGGTCGCGATCGCGGGCATCCTGGCCATGAAACCCAAATGCATCGTGCTGGATGAAGCCACTTCCATGCTCGATCCGGAAGGCAGGCTCGAAGTGCTCGAAGCCATCCGGTCCCTTCACCGCGATCACGGCATGACCGTTGTCCTGATTACGCATCACATGGAAGAGGCCATTGGCGCGAAGCATGTCCTGGTGATGCAGTCCGGGGGGACGCTGATATCCGGAACACCCGGTGAGGTGTTCCAGCAATCCGGCGTATTGCGGGATGCCGGCCTGGATGTGCCGCAGATGACCGCTTTCGGGGAAGCCTTGCGTGATGCGGGCCTTTATGAGGGCATGCTGCCGGTGCTGCCGGGAGAAGCGGCCGAGATGATGGACCGCGTATTCGCGACGCATTCCCCCTCTTGGGACACCGTCGCGGAACACGCTGGGGCTGCGGAAGTCGACACGGACGTTGTGGAGAACGCCCCGGCCATCCGCGTAACAGATTTGCGGCATGTCTACATGCCGGGTACCCTGTATGAGCGGACGGCCTTGGACGGCATCTCCCTGTCCGTCCGGAAAGGCGAAGTCCTTGGCATCATCGGGCATACTGGCTCCGGGAAATCAACACTCGTGCAGCACCTGAACGGATTGCTGAAGGCCACTTCCGGCACGCTGGAAGTCGAAGGCAGGAGGGTCGACGCCAAATCCCTGAAGGCGCTCCGCAGAAAAGTGGGGCTCATCTTCCAGTATCCGGAGCATCAGCTGTTTGAGGAAACTGTTTACAAGGACATCGTATTCGGGTTGCTGCAGATGGGCCTGTCCAAGGATGAGACGGACAGGCGCGTGCAAAAGGTGGCGACTCTTTTGTCCCTCACCCCGGAAATGCTCGAAAAATCTCCTTTCGAGCTTTCAGGCGGTCAAAAGCGACGCGCGGCCATAGCCGGCGTGCTGGTCATGGAACCGGCCATCCTCATCCTCGATGAGCCGACTGCCGGATTGGACCCGAAGGGCAGCCGCGAGGTTTTTCGCCTGTTGAAAGACCTCAACCGGAAAGAGGGGACAACCATCCTGTTCATATCCCACAACATGGAAGATATCGCCGCTTTTTCGGACCGGGTGGCCGTGCTGAGGGATGGCCGTCTGGCTATGCTTGGCACCCCGCACAACGTGTTCGCCCGTCAGGAGGAATTGACGCGCATGCACCTTGATGTTCCCGCCATCACGCGTTTCTTCCGGGAATCGGGCGACAGGCTGGGCAGGCACTTCCCGTCGGTTCTTACCGTGGCTGAGGCCGTCCTGTTCATGCAATCAGCCACAACGGCGTCGGCCACAACGGCGTCGGCCGCAACGGCGTCGGCCACAACGGCATCGGCCGCAACGGCGTCGGCCGGAGAGGGGGATGCGTCATGATTGGCAACATCACCCTTGGCCAGTATATCCCCGGGACATCGGTTCTGCACCGGATGGATCCCCGTTCGAAGATTGGCTGGACAGGCGTGTTCATGGTACTGGTCTTCCTCATGGATTCCTGGCCGGAATACATGCTGATGGCCGGATGGACGGCTGCCCTGCTTCAGCTCAGCCAGGTGCCGGTCCGCCAATCCCTGAAAGGGCTGAAGCCTTTGTTGTTCCTGCTGGCTTTCACAACCCTGCTCAACCTGTTTCTCATCCCGGGGCGCGTCCTGGTGGAACTGGGGCCGCTTGCCATCACAGCCGAGGGGCTTCAGATGGGCGTGAAGGTTTTCTTCCGCCTGTGCATCCTGGTCATCATCGCATCACTCATGACCCTGACCACGACCCCGATGTCCATGACCGACGGGCTCGAGCGCATGATGAGCCCGCTCAAACGCATGCGGGTGCCGGTTCATGAGA
>JANYKF010000327.1 GCA_025361665.1 Clostridiaceae bacterium | reverse complement strand
ATCCATCGCACCCTTCGAACGGGGTGGACTTTTCCTGGCACTTCAGCTGATGGTTCAGCCCATCGCAGACAATGTCCAGGCCAAAAAGGGAAAGGGTGAAGGTAGCCGCTTCCGGATTCCGGATCCGCAGGGACAGGTCATGGGCACAAGGGGCAAGAGGCATGTGAAAGGGGTTTTCCGATGTTGCGGCAATGTTGTTTTCTATCCGAACATTCCGATGATGGGCCTCAATTTCCCGAATGGGCCAAGTGCAAAGCCTTTGTTCGCCGGCGAAGCTGCGCAGGGACATTTCACAAGGGAGGGTCATGCATTTGTTGAAGGGCATGCCGGGAATGTCGAACGTATTCCAGGCAATGCGGATACGGCGGCCATCGAAAGCGGGGATATCGGACCAGGACTGTGCGGCATAACTGTGGCTGCCATAATGGAGCCGTTTCACCGGCCCATCCGGGATGAACCGGTGACCGTCGAACGTTCCGACCTGATAGCGGTCCGCGGCGCCGCACAGAACCCAGTATTCCTGAGAGTCAACGGGTTCCGAAGATTCTTCCCGCGGTACCTCGACAGTCGTTTCCAGACGATCCCCGACAACACGCAAAGGAAAGAAATCCGGACACTCCGAATCCCCCGGCAACTCGAGTTCCTGAAAGACAACCCAATCAAGCAGGTTTTTCGAAGAAAGCAGCGCGTAACGCGTCCCGGCCAGGAACAAGGCCATCACCCAATGTCCGTTGACAGGCGATTGAATGACTTTTGGGTCGCGGTTTCCTTCCGCGATTTGTGGAACAATCGGGTTCCGCCCATGCTTGTGGAAAGTGTGTCCGCCGTCGACGCTGTAAGCCAGGTTCTGGGTGAACAGCTTGTCTTTCGACAGAACGGACGTGTTGCCGGCCGCCGTGTAGAATAGCAGGATGGCTTCTTGATCCGGCGGATTCAGTCCAAGCGTGTTTTCCGTATCGATGATGGCGGACCCCGAGAACATGGTGCCGCTTTCATCCGGGAAAAGGGCAATCTCCCATTCCTCCCAATGCAGCAGGTCCAGGCTGACGGCATGGCCCCAATGCATGTTTCCCCAGGTGCAGCCTACAGGATTGTACTGATAAAACAGATGATAGGTACCGCGGTAATAAACAAGGCCGTTCGGATCGTTGATCCAGCCTCTCTTCGCGGAAAAGTGGAAATGCGGACGGAACCGTTCCTTGTACGGATTTGCCTGCCAGCCCGGGTCGTCTGACTGACGGACGCGAATTTCCATTTCCGGTATGCAGGACAAGACAATTTCCCCGGTTCCAAACCGGCCGATATCGACAGCCACTTCAAAATCCGGAGTCACATTATCAAGTGAAAGCTCAAGATCCAGCACCGGCAGTCCATCGCGAAGAAACCGCAGGGATTTTTTCTGTGCGTGGGCACTGACTGGAAAGAGCAGATACCGGTGTTCGCAAAAGATTTTCAAGATGCTCCCTTCTTGGGAATGTCACGCCCCGATCCGGCCGAAGGCCCGCAGCATCAAAAGATTGCCGATCGCCCAATGTGCTTTCCACCAGTTGGCACGGATGGCAAACTCGTGAATCGACTTTTTGCACGAGAATCAAGCATGAACCAGGTTTTTCAAACGTGCTGCGAGAAATTCACAATCATGCCGGCCTGTCAGACCTGCCGGCCTGTCAGACCTGCCGGCCTCAGATCCTCGAGCAACCGGCAATAACAATTCAGTTCATGGACTTCAACATGGCCGGAGTTCCGGATTTTTCCAAACATGGTTTCGGTCATCGACAATACCGTGTCATACAGCTTTGAAGCGCTGTCGGCAAAACTCAGGATGAAGCCAGCGAGGATGGCACTCGGATTGAACCCGGCCTCGTCATTGGCCTTTTCTCCGTATGTCCACCACGGGGCATGGGGGAATTGCTTCATCCTCTTTGGCCCTCAGGCAGGCAAGGCGGGTGATGGCCGGATGAACTTCATCAGGCTTTCAAGGCGGGTGATGGCCGGATGAACTTCATCAGGCTTTCAAGGCGACAGATGGCCGGATGAACTTCATCAGGCTTTCAAGGCGACAGATGGACGGATGAACTTCAAAAAATCCTGAATGTGGGCATCCCAGTATTCCCAGGTGTGTGCGCCTTCATCCTCCACATAGGTATAATCGAATGGATTCCCGGGAATGGCCTGGAAATGGTCCCGGGTATGGTGTGCGGCTTCCTTGAGGAAGTCACTGCTGCCGCAGGCATGATAGATGCGGGGGAAAGGACCGCCGGCATCCACGATTTCCTGCATGCTGCCGAACACGTCCTCTTCCGTGCCTTCCAGCTTCCGGTCACCGTACATGCGCTCGTACATGGGGGCCCAGCGGGGGTCGACATCCCGTTTGCCGTCTACGCTTTTTGACGGGTGGTTGTCGGCGCCAGCTGACAGGCAGCCGATGGCGGCATATTGCGCCGGACGGGCGAGGCCGATTTTCATGCAGCCCGCACCACCCATGGAAAGCCCGGAAATGAAGTTGTCTTCCCGATTTTCGGAGAAAGGGAAGAACCCACGCATCAGCCGGGGGAGTTCATCGGCCACATAAGTGAAATATCTGCCCCCATGTGCCATGTCGGTGTATCCGTTGAGGTGGACGTTCGGCATGACGACGGCCAGGCCGAGGGGAGCCGCGTAGCGTTCGATGGAAGTGCGGCGCTGCCAGATCGTATGGTTGTCGCTGCTGCCGTGCAGGAGCCAGAGCACAGGGTGTTTTTCCGCAGGGGCGGCAGTCTCCATGCCAACCAGCTTCGTGGCCGCCTGAGGCAGGATGACGTCTGCTGCCACACACATGCCCAGAGATTCTGAAAAAAAATTCACATGCATCAGTGCCATTTTTCCCGACCTCCTTCCGGTTGGGCTATCGGCAGCCATTTCAAGACGGTTTGGATTTTCTCGTCCCAGTATTTCCACTGGTGGTCGCCGGGAGACTCTTCATAGGTGAACGGCAATCCCACCTTTGCGAGATGGTCTCTCATGTCCCTGTTCTGTTGGATGAGGAAATCCTCCGAGCCGCACCAGATGTATATTTCCGGTTTTGGACCCACTGCTGTCGCAAGCTCGTCTGCAACGGCGAACAGATCGTTTTTGCCGCCCCGGACCTTGTCGGCCGGACCAAAGATGTCCGTCCACAGGGAAGGCTGCGGACTCTTGTCGTTCTCACAGATGGCAGCCACATCCAGCCCTCCGGACAGTGCGCCGATGGCTCCGAAGGTTTCCGGCGCACAGAGGCCGCATTTCAGCGCACCGTATCCGCCCATGGACAGACCAGCCGCAAACGTTTTCTCACGTTTCTTCGTGATGTTTGGGAAAAAGGAACGGACAATGACGGGAAGCTCCTGTGACAGGTAAGTCCACCATTTCTGGCCAATGGCCATATCCGTGTACCAGGCCAGCTGGGTACCAGGCATCACGACTGCCATGCCGTATTCACTGACGTACCGTTCTATGGAGGTACGGCGCTGCCAGATTGTGTGGTCGTCACTCATGCCATGCAGCAGGAACAGGACGGGCCAGTCGCCTTCATCGGCGGATTTGCCCTCCATCCCGATTTGTCCGTGCGTGGTCTGGGGCAGGATGACATCCATCTCCACGCACATACCCAGGACATCTGAAAAGAAATCGACATGCAGCAATGCCATGCGGGTAACCTCCTCAAAAATGTATCTGTGGGGTTGGGCAAAGCCAAAGGGCGCTGTTGCGGATGAGTTTACGGAACGAAGGCTCTGCGAAGGATCGGGCATCATGGCCGGGAGACAGGTAGACAATCCTGCCAAAGCCGTAAGTCATCACCCATGCAGCCGGGTAGATCCTGCCATCGAGTTCGAATTCCAGCACCAATTCCTTTTCTGCCAGCGGATCCAAAAGAAATTCATAAGGTTCCTCCCCCATGAAGAAAGACTCGATGCCCTCGGTGACCGGATGAATGATATCCGTGCGGCGGTAGTTCAGGGTGGCATATTCGGCATGCCCCGTGAACTTGCCGCCTTGCATCTGCAGCAGGAAGAAAGGGTTGGGCTGGATGATGCCGCTGTGCAGCGAGAGAAGATGCCCGCCTCCGGCCACGAAGGTTTGCAAAGCGACGGCTGCAGCCACGGTTCCCCGTTCGGACCAGTTATCCGTATAATTGACGATGAGCTGGTATGACTTCAATGTTTCCAGCATGATGTTGGGGTAGTCGTCCGAGAAAGTCAGGTCGAATGCGTCCTCCAGCGTCTCGCGCAAGTGCGGTTTTGCAGCATTCAGGAAATGCCAGTGTGCCATTGCGTTGTCACCCAGGATCAGAGCCGCTTGTTTGTTCATGGATACCTCCTGCTGTTTGAGTGGGCAGACTGAAATGTGTCCGCATCCATATTGTACATGTTTAGGCCCTGCTTCACATCGGAAAGGCCAGACATTTCCCCGGATAACGCGCGAGGCTGTTCAAAGTCAGAAAGGCCAGACGTTTCCTTCATAGTCGATCAACTGCAATTCATTCCCGTCGTGCCCTTCCGAAAGATAGAAGGCGGCAGCCAGCCTGCCGGCATCATCAATTTCCAAATCGCCCATGTCGGACTTGAAACCGCGCATGTATGACTTCACCCATCCCGGATGGTACAGTCGGAAGCTGTAACCGACAGGATGCAGCCGATTGAACAGGATTTTCACATACATGTTCAAGGCGGATTTCGACATGCAGTAGCCGAACATGTCTGTGCGCCGGCAGCGTTCCACGCTCCCGGCCTCTGAGGAGACAAAGCACAGGCGGCGCAGGGCACTGTTCTTCATAAGCGGCAGAAAAGCCTCCACCACGCGGATGGCGCCCAAGGTGTTGGTGTCGTAGACCCGCATCATCCGATCAAAGTCCTGATGCAACCCCTCTTCCAGAACATCGGGAGAGGCGGGTGCATCTGTGGGAGCGGGATCCGGCGCCTCTCCGGATTTTGGGAATATCCGGCCGTTTATCCCGGCGTTGTTGACGATTACGTCCAAAACCCCGGTCATTTTTACGACCCGTTCGAAAGCGTCATTCACGCTTTCCGAATCCGAAACGTCCAGAGGAATCGGAAACAAGGTGTCCGGATAACATTTCCGCAACTCGTCCAATTCGGACCACTCAGCCAGATACTGGCCCGCAAAAACGGCATGACCCAGTTCGAGCAGGCATTTGGCGGTTCCAAAACCCAATCCCCGGTCCGCGCCAGTTATCAGGATGTTCATGCAGGATCTCCTCATTCCGTTTGGTGCGTGTATTTTTGAGAAAGACACATGATGATGAAAAATCAGAATCCATATTGAAGCCGTTCACATGGAGATGAAAAACCGGCTTTGCGTTGAGGGCCAACCCCTGTGCAGCTTGCCGCCCTAAACGCACAAATCCCTCCGGTTGTAGAAGTAGTAGGTTGCAAAGCCTGAAACGATGATGATTCCCAATGACAACATGACGGATATCACATCGAATCCACCGGTGGCCATCAAGGGAGCGGCTTCGAAATACTTGAAGGGCGTCAGGTAGCGCAAGGCATTGAGGCTGCTGCTCATGTCAACGGCAACAGAAATCAGGTAAGCGCCCAGAAGAACGGTCGTGGCAATGGATGCGGAGATTTTCGGATCCCTGCTGACGGCGGATATTCCGGCTCCAAGAAACAGGAACACCACCTGGAGGATGAACATGCCGGCCATCAGAATCAGGATGTCGCCTGTGATTGCTTCTCCCGTGCTGTACTGCCCGACGATGGAAATGGAGAGCGCCATCGTGACAAGGTTCAGGAGCGCAATGTTTGCAAGGCCCGCCGCCAGCTTGGCGGTGAGGATGCGTGACCGTGACATGGGCTTCACCATCAGGAATTCGGTTGTCTTGTCCCGTTCTTCCTTGGCGATGATGTTCGACCCCAGCATGGCCGCGTGAATGGTCGTCATCAAAAGCAGGTACAGGTAAAGCATCCCATAGAACCCGCTGGCCTTCGTCAGGTCGAAGTCACCGAACCCCAGTACCGCCCTCAGCGTGGCTGGAATTTGCGAGATGAGATCCGTGATGGACTGGCCCGAATTGACATATGTGGCAAATTTGGCCATGCCGCCGATGATCATGAACAGCATGCCAAGGCTCCAGAAAAACAGAGACGTCAGATTTGCTTTCATCTCTCTGAGAAAGATATTCATGGGAAAGACCTCCTTACTGTTCTCACCGATAGTTTGCAGCACGCTCACACCGTATGGATGTCCTTCCGGACGTATATCAGATAGCTCATGGCGATCGCCGCAACGATGAGGAACGCGCCGGTCACAACGAATGAAACCTCATAGGCGGAGTTTGCCAGTATATAGGCCGGATCGAAATATTTGAAGGGGGTCAAGTAGCGAACCGCCTTGTCTCCGATGACAGAACCCAGCATGCCCACGATGAAGAAGCCAAACACTGTTGGAAGGGAGACCGCGACAACGGATTTTATTTTCCGGGTGACGACGGCAACCAGGATGCCCAAGGATGCGAACATCAGCTGGACAAAGAACAGGGTGGCGGAAATCATCAGAAACAGCTGCATATTGGTTCCGGGATCCTGCGATAGCGCAACAGGGACCGTTACCGCCAGAAAGATGAGGTTTGTGGCCACAAGGGAAACCAGGGTCGCCATCAATTTGGCATTCAGGATGATTGCCCGGCTGACCGGCTTCGTCAGGAGAAAGTCCGCGGTCTTTGCGCTGACTTCCCTCGAAACGATGGATATGCCCAGGTTCATGGCCTGGATCGCGCCACACAGGAGCAAGTAGGTGAATATGATGGAATAGAAGCCGGGAAGGGTGGACAGGCTGCCAACAAGGAAGCCGAGGGCATTCCGCAGCGCCTCCGGCACACTTTCGAGTACTTTCGTGAAGGCCGCGATGTCCGAGGAGATTGCCTGATAGAGCAGGAGGAACAGGGCGGCCGTTGCAGCCATGGAGATTGCCCAGATGATGAACGACTTCCGGTAGGATTTCAATTCGTGAAGAAAAATATTCATGCCCGCTCCTCCCCCTTCTGATAGTAGTGCAGGAAGACTTCCTCGAGCGTGGGTTCCTCGATCCAGACGTTGGAGATCTCGACTTCCGAAATTCGTTTCATGATCAGGTTGATATTCCCCTTGAAGAAGAAGCTCAAAAGGGCGTCCTTCCTCTCCAGATGACTCACCCCCGGCAAGTCGAACCGGCTGTCATCGGTGATCCGGCCTGTTTCGATGCGGATCTTCTTGTAATTGTTTTCCGTGAGTTCGCTCATCTTCTCCGTCCGGATAATCCGGCCATCCTTGATGATCGCCACGCGGCTGCAAATCCGCTGGACCTCGATCAGGACATGGGAGGAGAGGAGGATGGTCGATCCCTTCCGGTTCTCTTCCCGAAGCAGGTCGAAGAAAGTCTGCTGCATCAGGGGATCGAGTCCGCTCGTGGGTTCATCCAAAATGATCAGCCTGGGCTCATGCAGCAGGCACTGGACGATGCCGACCTTCTTCTTGTTTCCAAAGGAAAGGTCGTCAATCCGCCGTTTCAGATCAAGGTCCATTCGTTCAGCGAGTTCCTTGATTCGTTTGCTGCAGTCCTTCTTGTAGAAGCTGGCAGAGTAACGGAGCAGGTCGATGACCTTCATTTTGTCATAATAGAAGACTTCAGAAGGAAGATAGCCGATATCCTTCGCAATTTCAGGAGCATGCGTGATGCAGTCCTTGCCGAAAATCGCCGCGCTTCCGCTCGTGGGGCGGATCAGCGACAGCAGGGTCCGGATCGTCGTAGACTTCCCGGCACCGTTCGGACCGATGAAGCCGAACACCTCGCCCGCGCCGACATCAAAACTCACATCGACGATTCCCCTTGCCTTCCCGTAGTACTTCGTCAGGTTCCTGATCTCAATGATGTTCATGAGCCACCCTCCCCGATGATGAATGACTTCCGCCTACCATGCCTCACCACATACAATTACCACGAATCAATCTTCAATATCAGGGTCGAACTGCGTTCCGGATCCACGCCTGGTTTCTCGGACCGCGATGGTGCGCCAGGAGATCGGTGATGTCCCTGATGAAGCGGATCGCCGGACTATGTTTCCGTTGTCCAACCCACAGCTATTCCCACATTATAATCCAATTTTGCAATCTGCGGGCTTTTTTTCCCGGGTCAGGTCCGGACCCTCATCTGATTGCCTGCGTGTCAACAGGAATGTTGATCGGGTTCATCCGGAATGTTTACAAACTGTTCACGGGTTTTCAAGCATATTCTCATTCTGGCGTGGTACATTGGATTCGTATGCTGGAAGCCGCCCCGGGGAAGGCGTGCATCGTGAACGGGAATGGAGGACAGGCGATGGACAGGCAAGAAGGAATTGATCCGGTTCCATCCATTGAACAACAGGATGAAGCCGTACTGCATGCCACGGAAAGCGAACCGAAACCGTTTCTGTTGCGGGATGATGGGCGGGATGCCGGCAGTCGGCGGAACATCGCCCGGAAGCCGAACCTGTGGAAACGGGTGGCGGCCTTTGTCCTGGTTCTCGCCCTGTTGGCGGGTTCCGCAGTCGGAGCCTCTCTGTTCAATCGGATGAACGGTGAACTGAGTCGGCAGTTGGTCCTGATCGGCACCCTATCCCTGCAGCTTGAAGACCAGGGCAGGGCCCTTACACAGACTGAGAAGGCGCTTTCACAAACAGAGACGGCCCTTGTGGCAACACGGGATCTGTCGGCCAGGCTGGATGCGTTGAGCCTCGCTGGCAAGGCGATACCCGATGCGAATTTGTCAAAAACCACGGTTGCTCAGGGGTCAACCGTCACGGACATTGCAAAGAAAGTGGGCCCGTCCGTGGTTGGCATCCGCATGACGATGACCACGAACAGCCGCCGGTACCAGGCAAATCAGAACACCAGCGAGGGCTCCGGCATCATCATCAGCGCGGACGGCTACATCATGACCAATTACCATGTGGTCAGCTATGCGGATCCGAAGGCGGGAAACAGCAAAGGGACCACGCTTGAAGTCTTTCTTCCGGACGGCCGCTCGGCGAAAGCCAGGTTTGTTGGCGGTGACAGTGAAAACGACCTGGCCGTTGTCAAAATTGATTTGACCCTGCTTCCGGCGGCGGTACTGGGCAATTCCGCGGAACTTCAGGTGGGTGAACTGGCTGTGGCCATCGGCAATCCGCTGGGCATGGAGTTCGCGGGTTCGGTCACGGTTGGCGTGGTGTCCGCCCTCAATCGCAGGATTGACGGACAGGAGGGCTCGCTGAGCCTTATCCAGACGGATGCGGCCATCAATCCCGGCAACAGCGGCGGGGCCCTCGTGAATGCGAAGGGCCAGGTCATCGGAATCAACTCCGCGAAAATATCCCAGGCGGGCGTCGAGGGTCTTGGCTTCGCCATCGCCGTTGATGATGCCAGGCCCATTGTGCAGTCGCTCATCCTGTACGGTTATGTCAAGAACCGTCCATACCTTGGCATTACCGGCCAGGATATCACCGACGTCATGGCGGCGATGTACGATGTGCCGGTAGGCATTTACGTCACGGAAATCGATCCGGCCAGCGGGGCCTCCAAGGCGGGAGTCCGGACGGGTGACATCATCACGGGTGTCGCGGGAAAGCCCGTAACGACAATGGCAGAGATCAATTCCATGAAAAAGGCCTATAAGGCAGGAGATACGGTCACTTTCAGCCTGGTGCGCGACACGGCGAAACTGACGGTGAACGTGACATTCACGGAGGCGAAATAACGCCGGATTTCCCTTGCCGGACCAGGGCGATCATGCATCCGAACGCCGCAAGCAGCAGCAGGAGACCCAGCACCCCAATGCCTGCGGCATAGCTCCAGGTGTCGCTGATTGCGCCGATGACCGGGGGGCCGAACGTCTGGCCCACATCCATCAGCGTGCTCAGGATACCCAGCGAGGCACCCAGCCGTCCCTTCCTCGCGACATCCGCCGCCAGCGCGCTGGTGCTTGCCGTAATCAGCGCGAAGCCCAGCCCGTAGAGGAGGATCAGGGGAACGATGGCATAGGCTGGCTGCAAAACAGCCAGAAGGAAGAAGGACATCGTGCAGGTCAGCAGTCCGGCGACCATCATGGGCAAGCGGCCGAACCGGTCGGAGGCCCGGCCGAACAAAGGCTTGAACAGGATGATGCCCGCCAGCTGAATCCCCAGCAGAAGCCCGATTTGACCGGATGTGAGCCCGCGCTGCCTCGCGTAGAGCGGGAAAATCATTTCAAAGGCCCCATATGAAAAATAGGCACACGCGTCAAGAATGCCGACGAGCAGCAGCGGCCGATATTTCAGCAGGCCCCATAGTTTTTTGAAAAATGATTGAGGAGAGGTTTCATCCTTTTTGATATGGGCGGCTTCTTTATTTTCTGCCTCGATAGGTTTGCGGAAGAACCAGAATGCCGCCGCCAAAGCCAGAATGCCGGCCACGCCCGCGATGAGGTAAACACTCATGGGACCGCCAAGATCATAGGCAGGCCCTCCGACAGTTGGTGCCAGGGCACGGCCAATCATGGTCGCGGAAGAATACAGGGACAGATTCTGTCCGGTGTTCCGGCCGCTGAAAGCGGCAATGGTCGCCATCGCGACGGGGCCGAATGCGGCAGTCGCGAAGCCATGATAGAAACGCGCGATCCCCAGCCCCAGCGGATCCTGCACAAGAAGATAGAAAAACGGCGCACTGGCGAAGATGAGCAGCGAACCGATCAGGATTTTCTTGTACCCGAACCGATCCGCCAAATCACCGGCCAGATAGCTGACCAGGATGCCGGGGACCGTCGAAGCCGATGCAATCCAGCCGATTTGCGCGCCGGTTGCCCCCAGGCTCCTGGCAAACAGCGGCAGGATCGGCGATTTGGAGATGGTGGAGCTGAAGATGGCCAAGGCGCCGCAGCAGCCAATCATGAGAATGGCGCGCATCTCGTTTGGAATTTTCCTCATAGGGCCTTTCTTCCCGATTGTCAGTCCGCAAAAGGGAATGGTTCAATGACGGCATGCTGTCCGGATCCATGGCGCGGTCAGTCTCCGAATGTGATGACGGTCTTGATGATGTCCCGCTTGTTCTCGGATGAATACCGCATGGCTTCCGCCGTCTGTTCGAACGGGAAGGTGTTTGTGACGATGCGCTTCACGGGAATCAATCCGGACGCAACGGCGCGGATGGCTGTGGGATAGAGGTTCCGGTACCGGAACACCGTGTTGATGGAAGCCTCCTTGCCCATCAGGGTGCCGAAGTCGAAGGGCATCACGGCATCCGGCGCCATTCCGACCAGCACGATGCGTCCGCCGCGCGCGACGAGGTCCGCTGTCTGTTTCGTGGCGAGGGCGCTTCCGGCTGTTTCGAAGACGCAATCGACCCCGCGGTCTTCCGTTGCGTTCATCAGGGCATCCGTCACATTCACGGCATCTGCCTTCCATACGGCCTCCGCTCCGAGGGTCGAGGCCATGTCCAGCCGTTTCTGGAGAACATCCGTCATGTATACCGCGGCAACACCCCGCGCCCGCAGCGCCATCATCGTGCAGAGCCCGATGCAGCCGGAACCCAGCACGGCAGCGGTTTCCCCGATGGAAGCGCCGGCCTGCGCGGCGGCGTGGAGCCCGACCGACAGGGGTTCAATCAGCGCACCCTCCATCGTGTCCATGCCATTTGGCAGTTTGAACACGACTTGGGCCGGATACGACACATATTCGCAGAAGGCGCCGTCATAAGGCGGTGTGGCCATGAAGACCACATCCGGGCAGAGATTGTATTTTCCGGAACGGCAGAATTCGCAGGTACCGCAGGTCCAGCCGGGCTCAATGGCGACCTTGTCGCCGGGCTGCAGGCCTTTCACGGCGGAACCATACGAAACCACCTCGCCGCCGCATTCGTGTCCGAGAATCATCGGCTTGTCCACCACATAGTTTCCGATGCGCCCATGCTCATAGTAATGCAGGTCTG
Source organism: Clostridiaceae bacterium (assembly GCA_025361665.1). Classification (GTDB taxonomy): domain Bacteria; phylum Bacillota; class Clostridia; order DSM-8532; family DSM-8532; genus JAEWSN01. Next base: position 928 of record JANYKF010000327.1, on the reverse strand, counting down.
AACCGCATATGCCGACGTGCAGGATGCGTACGAGCACCTCGTTGTCTTTCGGCACCGGAACAGGCCGGATTTGCATTTCGATCCGGCCGATTCCGGTCATAACGGCGGCTCTCATGAATTTTTCCATGGCGGATCCTCCTCAATGCGTTCAGTTTTCCCGAACTGTGGCGGGGAGACGGTTCCGTTCATGGAACCCGGCCCATTCCCTCTGTTCATCATATCGAAGTGATGCGTGAATGTAAACGGTCATGTAAACAGGGGATATGAATTTGTCCGATCATGAAATTACTCATTGAAAAACCTTTTCAATAAGAGTAGGCTTATTAAGCACATGTTGTACATGTGCTTTTTTTTTCCACCATATCCTGTGTTGATCGGAGGCATCCACCATGTCACTTTCAGAGAATGCCATCAAAGTACTGGAGAAGCGCTACCTTGCGCGTGATGTGGAAAACAGGCTGATCGAATCCCCTGAGGCCATGTTTCGCCGGGTCGCGCACGCAGTGGCCGGCGCCGATGCAGGGCTTGTTTCCGAATCGAAGGTACAGGAAATCGAGGAAGCGTTTTATCATCTCATGTTTGATATGGAATTTTTGCCCAATTCCCCGACCCTGATGAATGCGGGCCGCCCACTTGGACAGCTGTCGGCCTGTTTCGTACTGCCGGTCGGCGACAGCATGGAGGAAATCTTCGACAGCGTGAAAAACGCCGCGCTCATTCACAAAAGCGGAGGGGGAACGGGATTCTCCTTTTCGCGACTGCGCCAGAAAGGCGCCACGGTCAACTCCACGGGCGGGGTCGCATCCGGCCCGGTGTCCTTCATGAAGGTCTTCAATGCCGCCACCGAAGCCGTGAAGCAGGGCGGAACCCGGCGCGGCGCCAACATGGGCATTCTGCGCTGCGACCATCCCGACGTGCTCGACTTCAT
>JANYKF010000504.1 GCA_025361665.1 Clostridiaceae bacterium | reverse complement strand
CTTTTTTCAACACCCATACCCATGTGCCCATGACCCTGCTCCGCAACTACGCGGATGACATGGATTTGCAGACCTGGCTGTTCTCGAAGGTATTCCCGGTGGAGGACCGTCTTGACGGCGAGGCCATATTCTGGGGAACCCAGCTGGGCCTGATGGAAATGCTGGCAGGCGGGACAGCCGGCTTTACGGACATGTACTATTTTTGCGACGAAACAGCCCAGGCTGTCGTGGACAGCGGCATGCGGATGCTGCTGACCAGGGGGTTGACCGGAGATGCAACGACGGGAGACTTCGCCGACGATGTCCGCCTGGCAGACAGCAAGGCACTGCACGGCAGATGGCATGGTGCGGGAAACGGCCGGATCCGGGTCGGACTGGGTCCTCATGCGGTCTACACCTGTTCACCGGCCTATCTGTCCGCCGTCGCGGATCTGGCATGCGCCCTCAAGGCGACCATCCATATCCATCTTGATGAAACCCTGCGCGAACATGCGGAATGCCTGGCGAAATACGGGAAGACGCCCGTGCGGCATTGCGCCGATCTGGGATTGTTCGCAGGACCGGCCATCGCGGCCCACTGCGTGCACATCACGGAAGAGGACATTGGCATCCTGGCCGCCCGGAACGTCGTGATGGCCCACAATCCGCGCAGCAACCTAAAGCTGGCCAGCGGCATCGCACCCGTTGCTGCCGCCCGCCGGGCAGGCGTCCGTGTGGCCTTGGGCACGGATGGCGCGTCCAGCAACAACACACTCGACATGTGGTCGGAAATGGGATTGGCCGCCTTGCTTCACAAAGGGGCGACGTTGGATCCGCTCGCCATAACAGCCGGAGAAGCGCTGGATATGGCGACCCGGGTTGGCGCATCGGCCATGGGGTTCGAAAAGTCCGGAGTCCTGAAAGTCGGCATGAAAGCGGATCTCCTGATGGCGGACATGTCCGGTCCCCACTGGCAGCCTTTGCACAATGTTGTTTCCGCCATCGCTTATTCAGGAAGGTCCGCCGATGTCAGATTGACGATGATAGATGGAAAGATACTCTACAGGAATGGCGAATTTCTGACCATAGACGCGGAAAAAGTCCGTCACGGCGTCGCTTCGACGGTCGAAAAGGTTTTCGGCATGGCCGGTACCGCCGTGATCGTCTGGTAATGGACGTAGATGACCATGCCGGGCTTTCCGCCGGCCGGTTTCCGGACATTCCGGATGGTCGTGGTGTCCACTTCCGCTTTGGTGGCTTGCCTGGCCTTGCTGAACCAGGCCGCGTAACCGGCCGCTTCGGTGAGGGTGCGATCCGGAACGGGTTTCCCCCCGGTCCGGATCACGACATGGGATCCGGAAAAATGCTTGATATGGAACCAGATGTCCTCTGCACGGGCTATTTTCAATGTGAGCCTGTCGTTTTGCCTGTTGTTCCGCCCGATGAATATCTCAAAACCATCCTGGGAGACGACCTGCAGCGGTTCTGCCGGGGGCGGGTTTCCAGTTTTTCCGACCGGTTTTGCCCGCCCCCCCTTGCCGAGTCTGCGGGCAGGAGGCTTCAAATAAGCCTGTGCAATCATTTCTTCACGGATTTCCTGGAACTCCGCGGGTTCGACCGCATTCTCAATCGCATAGGAAAGGCTTTCCAGATAAGCGGCTTCCGCCGTCAATCCTTCCAGCTGGCTCTCCGCATACCGGCAGGCCGACTTTGCCTTCTGGAACCGGCGGAAATAACGCTGCGCATTTTTCTGGGGGCTCAAAAATGGATCGAGCGGGATGGAAACCATGTCGCCGGCTTCCGTGTAATAATCTGAAACGTCGGCAATTTCCATCCCCTCCCGGAGCGCGTAAATGTTGGCGGTGATCAATTCCCCGTATCGCTGCAGTTTCGCGAAATCCGCATTTTCGGCCAGCGTGTCGTATTGCGCGGCAAGCCTGTGCTGCACATGATCGAGGTTGAGGGAAACGGTTTTCGACAAGTCCGCCCGTTTCGCGGACAACCGCGAGGTCTTGTCGCGTTCTCCGTGAAAGGCGTCGAGGGCCTGCCCCAGGAGGGGATAAGATTTTGTGCGTCCTGTGGCGGAAATCGTCCAGGCATGGTAATCCAGTACACGTCCGGAGATTGGATCCAGCACCGTGCAAGGGGCAAACACCCCTTCAGACAGATGTTCCCGCAAGATTGACAATGCTTTTTCCAACCTGAGGCGCTCTTCCTCCGTCAACCCGGATCCAGCCCGATCTTCGTCCACATTTGCCATGCGGCAGACTTCCCGGCACAGGATGGGGGAGAAGCCGCGCACCTGTTCCAGCAAGGCTGCAGTAAGCTTCTTTTCGGAGAGGGCGGTGTTGGCGGCAGCAAGCGCAGGGGTTGCGCAGTCGGAGGGATCCAGCTTGTTCTGGGCCGGCGGCAGCACATAGGGATGGGCCGGAAGCACTTCCCGCACACGGCTGATGTCGATGTCGACGTGTCTCGCGGCATCGAGGATGATGTCATCCCGGTTGAGCAGCATGATATTGCTGTGCCGGCCCATGACTTCGATGACCAGCTTTTTCAGGCTGCGGTCTCCCAACTCGTCTTCGACTTCGATTTCCAGCATGAGGATCCGCTCGAATGCCGGGCACTGGATGCTCCGGATGATTCCGCCGCCCAGATGCTTGCGCAGAAGCATGCAGAACATGGGGGGGGTGGCTGGATTCTCCGCACCGTCATCGGCTGTGAGGTGGATGCGCGCATCCGCGCCGCCGCAGCACAGAAGCAGGCGGTGGTTTTCGCCACCAGCACGTATCTGCATGACAAGGGTCTCCCTTGAGGGTTGCTGTATCTTGCCGATGCGCCCGCCAAGCAGCATCCGCTCCAATTCCCGGGCGATGGCGTGGGCGACGATTCCGTCAAATGGCATGAGGAGTTCCACCTTTCGTTCTCTGCAAGGACGGAAGCCAAGTTTTCCAGTACGAAATTTCGCTTCTGAACCGCGCAGATGACTTTATTGTACCTGCGGGGGAACGCTGCGTCAAATTCCACCGAGCAGTAAAAAATATCAATGTTTGATTCTGGTGCAAAAACTCACTTTTGTGAGTTTTCATGCAGGAT
>JANYKF010000274.1 GCA_025361665.1 Clostridiaceae bacterium | reverse complement strand
TGTAACCGAGGCCTTTATAGATGGATGCGGTGTAAGGAACCAGAAAGACGAATATGACCAGCGCCGCGACGATCTTGAGATTCCTGCTGCCGTATCGTGCGGCAAAGAATTCAGGCATCGTGGAAACAGAGAGGCGGTGCGTCATGGAACGGGTTCGCCTGCCCAATACGAGCCATGCCAGCAGGGTTCCCAGAAGTGCATTGCCAACGGCGATCCAGAGTGTGGACAGGCCCATGCCCCAGCCGAATTTCCCGGCGTAGCCGACGAAGACCACGGCCGAAAAATAGGATGTGCCATATGCGAAGGCGGACATCCAGGCCCCCATGCTGCGGCTTCCCAGGAAAAAATCGTCCATGCTGCGGATCTTCCGGCGGCTGTAAATGCCCACCGCAACCGTCACAATTGCAAAAAGAACAAGGCAGATGATCTTCACTGTCATACTTCCGTCCTCCCGTGCTACATTTTGGATGCAATCACATTATAGCCAGGAAGGAACAGGGAAGTAAAGCGGTTTTTTCAAGAAATATACAAATGATTTTCCATCATTCGCCCAGCTGCACCACCGTGACGCCGGTTTCCCCTTCACCATATTTCCCTATCCGGTAATCGGTGACGTTTGGTCGGGTTTTCAGAAAATCGTGGATGGATTTTCGAAGCGCGCCCGTCCCTTTTCCATGGATCAGGGTCACTTCATGCAGGCCGGCGATCACCGCGTCATCGATGTACCTGTCGACCTTGTCGATGGCTTCTTCTGAGTTGAAGCCGCGCAAATCCAGTTCAAGCCTCACGGGACCGGCCTTCACCCCGGCCAGCCTGACGGTCTGAAGCCTTTCGACGGTTTCCTTCTGCATGTCGATGCGCTTGAGCTGGCTGATGTGCACCTTCACCTTCATGATGCCAGCCTGGACGGTCGCCTGGCCATCAGCATCCGGCTTGTCCAGCACGGAGGCACGCTGGTTCAGCGTCAGGACATGCACCGTTTCGCCGGCCCTCAGGTTCACCGGTGCTTCCGCGTACCCTCCGCGGGGAAGCGCGGATTCCGCCAGGGAATCCTCCAGCCCGTCAAGCCTGAGTTTCAGGCTCTGCTTCATGTCACGGAGCGCCTTTTCCCGATCGTTGTCCTGGATCGTCCTCTCCATCACCTTCAGCCTGTCAAGAAGCCGCTCCGCCTCCGCCCTTGCGTCGATAAGGATTTGGCGTGCCTCCTGCCGGGATTTGTCGAGAATCTTCTTCCGTTCTTCCTCCATCTTGCGGCGTTCCGACTGCAGGCCCTGTTCCAGCTTCTCCATCTCCTGCCGGAGAGACCGCGCCTTGTCCTGATCCCGTTCTGTTTCCGAACGTTTCCGCTCGATGTCGCCCAGTACGTCCTCGAATCGGACACTCTCGTGGCTGAGGGTCTCCCGCGCGCGTCCGATCACATGGTCCGGCAAGCCAAGTCGCGAGGAAATCGCGAAAGCGTTGCTCTTGCCGGGAATGCCCACCAGCAGCCGGTATGTGGGGCGAAGGGTTTCCACATCGAATTCGCAGCAGGCATTTTCCACGCCGGGCGTGGACATGGCGTATATTTTCAGTTCGCTGTAATGCGTGGTCGCCATCGTGCGGATCTGATCGGCGCGCAATCCTTCCAGGATGGCCATGGCCAGGGCCGCCCCTTCGGTGGGGTCTGTTCCGGCTCCCAGCTCATCGAAAAGAATCAGCGACTCGGCATCCGCTTCCGCGAGGATGTGGACGATGTTGCGCATGTGGGATGAAAAGGTTGACAGGCTCTGTTCGATGCTCTGCTCGTCCCCGATGTCCGCGAAGACTTTGGTGAAAATGCCCATTTCCGTGCCTTCTGCCGCTGGAATGTGAAGCCCGGCCTGCGTCATCAGGACGAACAGTCCCGCTGTCTTGAGCGTGACTGTTTTGCCGCCCGTGTTCGGACCAGTGATGATGAGTGCCGTGAAATCCCGTCCAAGCTGCAAATCCACCGGAACGACCGTCTGTTTGTCCAGCAGCGGATGACGCCCCTTGCGGATATCCAGAATGGGCGCATCCACCAGTTTCGGACGCACCCCGTCCATGTCGCGGGAAAGTTTTGCTTTCGCGAACAGGAAATCCAGGCGCGTGCCCACATCCAGATCCGTTTCCAGTGCATCCGCAATCTCTGCGACAGTGGCCGTGAGAACAGCCAGGATTCTCTCAATCTCATGCTGTTCCCGCATCATGAGTTCCCGAATCTCGTTGTTGGCTTCCACTACGGCCATCGGTTCGATGAACACGGTCGCCCCGCTGGACGACATGTCATGGACAAGGCCGGGCACGAGGTTGCGGAATTCCTGCTTGACAGGAATCACATACCGATCTCCGCGCATGGTGACGACGGCGTCCTGCATCATCTTCCGCACGTCGTTCGAGCGGAGAATGGCATTGAGCCTGTCCTTGATGCCGTCCTGGCGGGAACGGATGTTGCGCCGGATCGAGGCCAGCTCGGGGCTTGCATGATCACTCATGTCGTCTTCGCTGGCGATGCAGCGGAAAATCTCGTCTTCGACACCGCGGTTGGGCACCAGCTGCTTTCCCAACACGACAATCCGGTTGCCGTCCGATCCTTCCGGCATGTCGGAAGTGGCATAGTGCCGAAGCGAACGGACACCGTGCAGGAATTCCGCCACTTTGAGCAATTCCCCGCAGGAAAGGATGGAACCGAGTGCAACCCGGCGAAAAACGGCGCGCAAATCGGAAAATCCGCCAAAGGGCGGTGTTCCCTTTCGCCAATAGACCGTCTGCGCATCGGAGGTTTCGCTCAGGGCCGTTTCAATGTCCGCGCGAAGGGAGAACGGTTCCAGCACGCGGATCATGCCGCGCCCCAATGCCGTCGCCGCACGCTCTTCCAGTTTGAGGATGATTTTGTCATATTCAAGCAGCCGAAAGGCTTTCTCATCCATTGATGCGGGTTCCCTGTCCTTTCAGGACAACACCCCGGGCACCGGCCCGTTATCGCACCTGCCCTGCCCGAGAACGGGATAGGCTTGTTCAGCGCGGTTTTCGTCGGATGCGCGGGGCGATGCGTTCAAGATAAAAATGAATCCATTGGGTGAAAACCAGATCATACAGGATGAACCCGAGTTCGAAGACGGCAATGGCCGGAATGACATATGCGCTTCCCGTCAAGGCAGCCGGCAGAAGAGGCCTGAAGACCGCGTACCCTGCCAGGAGAAGGATGTTGAATCCGGCGAGTTTCAGCGCCCATTCAAGCCAAATGGACCGAATCTGCTCCACAAGGTTTTTCAAAACAGGATAAATGCCGAATAGCAGCACGAACGGCAGCAGGCCGATCTTGTCCGCCACCAGCAGCAAAGCCAGGAGCGTTGATGCCGCATATGCGGCCATCAGCCACTTCATTCCGCTTTCCAGATAGACTGCGCAGAGCAGGAAGGAGGAAAGGACAAGGAAACCCGCACGCCCTGTCGGAATGATGGATTCGAGAACCAGCACCAGCACAGTGAATGCCGTGATGATGCCCGCGAAGGCCAGGTCACGGGTTGTGGACTTTTTCCCGCCGGCTTGTGGCGCAGGCGGCAGACCTTCTTCTTTTCCGTTCCGTGCCGTCATCAGCAGCACCCGATCAGGTCGCCGCCCATGCACTCGCAGCATGAATCGGCGCACCACAGGGTTCCGCAGATCTGGCACATGTCCGGGCTGGCCGCGCCGCCGCGGTTGCCGTACTGCTGACGATAGCCTTGAAACTGGTTGTTCATGCCATTCATTGCGTTCCGGTACTCAAAATTGCCCGGTTCCATGGAAACCGCCCGCTGGATGGATGCATAACCCCGATCATACCAACCCTTGCGCAGAAAAACGAGACCCTGCAGGTAGTACCATTCGGCGTTGCGGTTCTTCATCCGGTCGAGGATGCGCTGCGCTTCCGCCAGATTGCCCGAATTGATGTTGTTTCGGGCCTGCCGGGCCATTTCGATCTCATCGGCAAATCCGGACTGCTGGCCGCCCTGCCATCCCTGCTGCCCTGATTGGTATTGCTGGCCTGCCTGGCCCTGCTGACCAGACTGGCTCTGCTGACCGGCTTGACCCTGCTGACCGGCTTGACCCTGCTGACCGGCTTGACTCTGCTGACCGGCTTGACCCTGCTGACCGGCTTGACCCTGCTGACCGGTTTGACCCTGCTGGCCGGACTGGCTCTGCTGGCCTGCCTGGCCCGACGATCGGTTCTGGCGGGCTCCCCCGCCGCCGGAGGAATTGTAATCCTGCGCCTCGCCGGACTCGGACTGATACTGGTAGGCCCCGCCCGCATTCTTCATGATCGCGTCATACGCCTCGTTGATTTCGCGCATCTTCACATCGGCGAGATCGGCAAGCGGGTTGTTCTGGTATTTATCAGGATGGTACTTCTTCACCATTTCACGGTAGGCACGCTTGATTTCGTCGTAACTGGCACCATCCTTGACGCCCAGCACCTTATACGGATTCTCTCTCATCGATCTTCCTGCTTCCTTTCATCCCGCTTCGTCTCCGGATGAGCCCTGCTTCCCTTCAACACGTCGTCCGTCTTCCGGATGAGCCCTGCTTCTATGACATTCTCGAGGATTTCCCCGTTTTTCCGGACATCCAGCACTTTCAGCGCCTTGTCCGCTTCGCTGAGGGAATACAACAGGGCGAATTCGATTGACCCCCTGTTTTTTTCCCGGAATTCCGCAATCGGCTCCCGCAACGGCCCATACTGCCTGAGAAGCGGATTGTAGCTGCCGTTTCCCGCATCCTTCTCCAGATCGTCCAGCGCGTCTATCAGATAAATCCAGCGTCCCAGATTGTATCCCAGCCAGGCCAGCCCCTTTCGGGTTGCCGCATCCTTCACCAGCGGACAGTCGAACAGGATTTCCATGATCTGGGCGAACGGCTCTGCCGCCTCATCCACCGAATCGCATCCCGCCGTCTCAAGGGCCTGGAGTTCCGCCAATTGCCTGCGGATAGCCTCAGTCTGCTCCGGCCAGCGCTTTCCGGCTTTCCGGGCCGCATTCGCAAGCAGCAGGGCCCCCGCCGCACCCGGGAGGTTGTGTTCATCCGTCCATTTGTCCCTCAGATTGTGATACGCCAGCAGGACGTTCATGTCTGCCGCATAGGAAACAATCGGTCCCGGAGCCGCAATGGCATGCTTCCGGGTGGGATGCGCCACGCAGCGTTGTCGCAGAAGGCGGTTCGGAGCCGGATCCAGGGCATCCAGCAACAGGGCGAGAAACGAAAGATCGTAACTGAGTGCCAGTCGCGCGACCTGTCCGCTGTTTCGGCCGACGGCCTTGCAGACGGCGCAGTAGTATGCCCTGTATACTTCGTATTCACGCAGTTTCAATTCGGGCTTGTCCGGATTCACGTAGCCAAACACATCATTGTCCCTTGTTCTCGAAACTGACGCCCTGCACGTGAATGTTGATGGCCTTCACATTCAGGCCCGTCATGGTCTCCACGGCTGTCTTCACCCGTTCCTGCACCCGCCAGGCCACATCCGGGATGCGCGCGCCGTAATCGACGATCAGGAACAGGTCGATGGATGTCTCCTGCCCGGAAAGCTCCACCTTCACTCCTTTGGAAGCGCCTTTGCGTCCGAGCACCTGGGAAATGTTGTCTGCAATGCCGGCGCTCATGCCTGCCACACCTTCGGTCTCCGTTGCGGCCGTGTGCGCGATCACGACAATGACATCCGTGGAAATTCGGACTTCGCCGATACCTTCCTCCGGCAGCGGGACCGCCTGCTCCTGTTCGTCCATTCCTTTCTCCTATCCGGTATTTGTTCTGTGGGTGTGCAATCTTCGTTGAGCATAGGGCACAAATACAGGTCTTCCTGGTGATTCACCGCGAAGCATGTAAAGCCTATCCTGATTTTACTTCAATTCCTGGCGGTTCACGCGGATGACGTCAAGGGTCTCCGAGAGGATGGACTCCACCTTGTCCAAAACGCCGTCCGCATACTCCCGTGTTCCCAGCCGGATTTCACGTGAATTCTTCTTCGCGTTTCCGATGATGACGCTGGCCTGCTCAACAGCCTTGCGTGAAATCTCATGCTCATCCACCAGCGCCGTGATGCGGGTTTCCGCATTGCGGAGAATCTCCGCGGCCTGGTTTTCGGCTTCTTCGAGGATGTGCGCCCGATCCACGGAAATATTCCGGGCCGTCTTGATGTCGTCCGGCAGCTTAAGTCGAATGTCCTGAATCAGATCCAACACCTCGTCCCGACGCACCAGGCAGCGTCCTGAAAACGGGATGTTCATGCCGCGTTCCAAAGTCTCTTCCAGTTGTTCCAGCAATTCCAGCAGCTCCATCTGTATCCTCCCGACTTTTCCTCAGCCTTCTCGGTTGTATTTCGCCCGTATGGCGGCCGCAGTCCCTTCCGGCACGAAATCCTCAATGGAACCCCCATGGCGGGCCAGTTCGCGTACCGCACTCGAACTCAGGAACGAGTACTGCGCATCGGCCATCATGAACAAGGTTTCCATGGAAGGATTCATTTGCTTGTTCATCATGGCCATCTGCATCTCGTATTCAAAATCCGAAACAGCCCGCAACCCCTTGACGATGGTCGTCGCGCCGATTTCTTCCATGAAATGGACAAGCAGGCCGGTAAATGAGCAAATCTCTATTTTCTTCCTGTCTCCAATGGCAATCTGCAGCAGCGACATCCGTTCCTCCATCGTGAAGGAGGATGTTTTGCTGCTGTTGACCAGAACTGCCACAATGAGCCGATCGCACAGGATGGAAGCCCTGTCGATGATGTCCATGTGCCCGCGCGTGACGGGATCGAAACTTCCCGGAACCACAAAG
>JANYKF010000268.1 GCA_025361665.1 Clostridiaceae bacterium | reverse complement strand
ACGATATGCTCATCATCCGCGGCGTGAATGTTTTCCCCTCGCAGATCGAGTCGGTCCTCATGAAATACGGCGAACTGGAGCCGCACTACCTGATTCACGTGGACCGCGTCGACAATCTCGATCAGATGGAAGTGCAGATTGAAATGACACCGGTGCTCTTCTCCGATGAAGTGCGCAGGATGGAAGCACTGGAGCGCCGCCTGACCCGTGATATCGAATCCACCCTCGGCATCAATGCGAAAGTGCGCCTTGTTGAACACAAGACGATCCAGCGCAGCGAAGGCAAGGCCAAACGCGTATTTGACCACCGCATCCTGTAAAGCTGCCGGACCACTGCAGGCAACTGAAGGCAACTGAAGGCAACTGCAGGCAACTGCAGGCAACTGAAGGCAACTGAAGGCAACTGCAAACCCGCGTTCATCGAATCGCAAGGCATTCGGACGAACGCGGGCTTTTCATTGATGCGCCTTCCCGGGGTATTTCAAGACAGTGCCTTTCTGATGTCAAGCCCATCCAGATCGAAGAGGGGGGCGGTTCGAAGGGATTGCAGGAAAACGGGCTCCCTTGACACCGGGTGGAGAAATGACAGGGTATCGCAATGGAGAGCCTGCCCGGCGAGCCCCTGCCAGGAAGGCCCTCCGTAAAGGGTGTCGCCAAGCAGCGGATGGCCGGAAGCCGTGCAATGCACCCGGATTTGGTGTGTCCGGCCTGTTTCGAGGATGAAGCGGAGCAGGCTGCATCGGACAGGGGATCCGGACCCGCCGGAAGGGATGATTTCATAACATGCGACGGTTTCGTAATGGGTCACACTGGCATCCCCGTCCGGATGCGCTTCGCGTTCGATGATGCTTGTTGGTTTTCGCCGAATGGGCAAAGTGATGATGCCGTTTTCGGGTTGCCAGATGCCAAGCGAGAGGCCCAGATAGGTTTTGCGGAACTGGCAGGTTTGGGATTGGCGCACCAGGTCAAATTGCGCGTGCGCGGTTTTGGCAAACAAGGTCACCCCCGAAGTGTTCCTGTCCAGCCTGGTCACAGGCCGGATGCGCTGGGAGCGGCCCTGCCGGGCCAAATGCCAGGCAACGGCGTTTGCCAGCGTTCCGCGCCGATGGTTGGCTGACGGATGAACGGCGATATTGTCCGCCTTGTCGACAGCCATCAGGGATTCGTCTTCAAAGAGGATGGCAAGCGGCATTTCTTCCGGCACCAGGCTGGAATCGTCCGGTTCCGTCATGAAGGCTTCCAGCAGGCTGCCGGGACCCATCTTGTCGATGACCCTGGCCGGAAGCCCGTCCACGAGCACGCAGCCAGGCTGGCGCAGCCGCCGGATCACGGTGCCGGAGCAGCGCAGGTCATTCCGGAGAATATCACGGATGTTTCGGGGCGGCATATCGGAAGGAGACTGCCAGCAGAGTCTTGTTCCCGAAAAGGCGTCCTTGCTGTCTGAAGAGTGTTCAGTCATGAGGTGATTGCCTTTCTGATGGTGACTGCCTTTCTGGTGGTGATTGCCTTTCTGATGGTGACTGCCTTTCTTGAGGTGACAGCCTTTCTGATGGTGACTGCCTTTCTGGTGAATACATTACCTTTCCGCACTCACCCGTCCATGCCGGTGAAGGAGAGGCCGACGATAGTGAGATCGTCTTCCAGAGGTGTTTCCGCGGCTTTTTCCATGATTGCCGCATATATTTCGGAAAGGATCACGTCAATGGGTGCTTTCCCATATTCTTCAAACACCGAGATGATCCGGTTTGAGCCAATTATTTGTTCCCCTTGCCACACCTCGGTCAGCCCGTCTGTGAAAAGCAGCAGTTTGTCACCCTGCACCACAGGCAGCGTGCAGATCTCCATCTCATCATCATCGAACAGCCCCACGACCGTGGCGGTGGAAGACAGGGTCACCACGTGTCCCGCCTGCAGCAGGTATTGGTCGATATGGCCGCTCGAAAGATAGGTAATCGTTCCCGCACCGCGGTCGTAGTAGCCGGCAAACAGGGTTGCATACATATTGCCGGGGGTGTTCTGCATCATTTCAATGTTCAGGCTTCTCACCAGCTGCCCGAGATCCGGGGTCACGTTCACATAGTCCTGCAATCGCTTCAGGTTGTCAAAGAAGGATTTGATGATCATGGTGATGACCGCGGCCAGGATGCCATGGCTGCTGACGTCAAAAAGGTAGAAGAACACCCGGTTTCCCAATTCGAACAGGTCATACATGTCACCGCCGACATGGTCACAGCTTCTGTAGACGGCGGCTGTCTCCACCTCTTTGAACCGGGGAGGGGGATCGGATGGAATCAGGTTCAGCAGAATCTGCTGCGCTGAATCGTGCAGACCCTGCAGGTACGTGTTCTTTTTGAATATTTCCTCCTGCAGGCGGCGGTTTTCCTCCTTCAGGCTGTGGCGCCGGATGGCATTTGCGCTTTTATTGTCGTTGTTGATCAGAATTTTCGGCATTGTGTTTTCCCCTTTCGGCATCAGACCGGTTATAATGAATTATATCCGGATTTGGCCGGTCTTTTGATGGAAACAAAGGAGTGCGCATGGTTGTCGGGATTCTCTGCATCAACGTTTATCTGTCCGGTTCGCTGAGCCTGAAGGACAAGCGACGCATCATCAGGAGTTCTCTGGCCCGGGTCCAGAACAAATTCAACGTTTCAGCGGCCGAGGTGGATTTTCAGGATGACTGGCACCGCTCCGGATTCGGCTTTTCCTGTGTTACGAATGAGACGGGACACGCCGACAGCATGATGGGAGCCGTTCTCCGCTTCATCGAGTCCGATCCGCAGATGGAAGTGATCGGGGTCTCCACGGAGGTCATCCACCTGTGATGCCATATTCCGTCTTGTGCGAACAATTCAACATGTGGCGCCATCGGCCGTTTTGATCGAACAATTCCACCTGTGACGCTAGTTTTCGAACAAACGTGCTATCCTCAGCCCATATGGAGCCCGCAGGGTTCCTCTTTCCGTGATGATGGCGGATATCAATTCGGCAGGCGTGACATCGAAACCGGGATTATAGACGCGAACTCCTTCCGGAGCCATCCGGATGCCGCGGAACTCCGTCAGTTCCCGGGCGGGACGCTCTTCAATGGGAATGCCGGATCCATTCGCCAGATTTCGATCGATGGTGGAGATCGGTGCCGCGATGTAGAATGGGATTCTGTGGTATTTCGCCAGCACGGCCAGGGAGTACGTGCCGATTTTGTTGGCCGTGTCGCCATTTGCGGCAATCCGGTCTGCTCCCGTGATGACCAGGTCGATGCGGCCGCTGGCCATCAGCCATCCTGCCATGCTGTCGCACTGCAGGGTCACGGGAATGCCATCCTGCATCAGTTCCCAGGCGGTGAGCCTTGCTCCCTGCAGGTAGGGACGTGTTTCGTCGGCATAGACGTGAATGCGCTTTCCCGCATCGTGAGCCGCCCGGATGACACCGAGTGCCGTGCCGTAATCGGCGGTGGCCAGCGCGCCCGCGTTGCAATGGGTCAGGATTCTTGCGCCTTCGGGAATCAGCGCGTTTCCATGCGCGCCGATGCTTCGGTTGATGGCCACATCTTCTTCTTCCATGCGCCGTGCTTCCAGCAGGAGGCGATCTGCGAGTTCCGACAGGCAGGATTCCGGTGTGAGGCCAGCTGCGATGTGTTTCATCCGTTCCAGTGCCCAGAAAAGGTTGACGGCCGTCGGCCGGGTATTTCCGAGCAGGATGGCGGCATTCGACATGCGCAGCGAGAAGTCTTCCGAACTGTCATTGCATCCGTGCCGGGCGGCGATGGCCATACCGTATGCCGCGGTCACGCCGATTGCGGGAGCGCCGCGGACAATCATGTCACGGATTGCGGAGGCGACCGCCTCCACGTCGGAGCACGCCACCCAGACCAATTCCACTGGCAGGCGCGTTTGATCGAGCAGCATCAGGGTACCGTCTTCATATCGCAAAGGCCTCATGAACACACCTCTTTCGGCCGGATTGGAAATACTGGCCATCTTCTATCCAAGCCAGCCTCTATTCAGGACAACCTCCATTATACCACGGAAGGCGGGCGGTTCTCCTGCAATTCTCATCCAATTCTCATCTGGCGCATCTTGCGAACGCGGAGCGTCCGTGATACAGTATCCATATGGTCGGTCGGTTGGCCGACAGACAGGATTTGGAGAGAGCATGGCGAAAACGAGCGGGATTAGCCAGGACAAGATACTCGAAGTGGCAGAAGCCATCATTTCAGCCAAGGGCGCGAAGGATACCTCGCTCAGCGACATCGCGAAGGCGGTCGGCATCAGCAAGGGAACGCTTTATTATCACTACGCGACGAAGGAAGCACTTGTTTACGACATCACAGGCAGGCATTTCGACCGGGTCATCCAGGGAATGATCCGTCTGGTCGAGAAGCTTGGAATGAAAATGGACCCGGAAGAGATTCTGGCCATGCTGCTGGAGGACCTTGGCGAGGCGCACCGGATCAGCCGGCTTCACCTCTACCTGCTATATGAGGTGATGTCGGGAAACGAAGAGATGCGGGAACGATACATGGTTCGCTACCGGGAATGGAAACAGACGATGCAGTCCGTATTGGCGAGGCTTTTCGGGGCGGAGCATCCGGCCCATGCGCCGGCATCGGCCATGCTGCTGGTTTTCGTGGAAGGAAACACGATCCGGGGCACTGTTTTCGATGACCCGGCACCCTATCGGGAAATGGCACGCTGCATACACAACCTTTACAGGGCAGACCAACAGAATCCGGGAGGTCAGGCATATGTCGAAACGAAGGACCCCAAGGCAAGCTGGTAACTTGGAACAAGGAACAGTTGAAGCGAAAATATCACCATCCACATCGGAACGCAGAACTGCTGATATGAAAACCCTGCCGGAATCAGAAGAACCGGCCGGCCCCCGCACGGAAGTCCGACTGCGCAGGAGGCACCGCCTGAACATCAGGCTGCGCCTGAGACGCAAAAAGCGATATGTTGTGGCACTATACGGGGATTCCATCTCGAAAGGCATCGTTTGGGATGATGAATCCGGCCGTTACAAGGTTCTGACCGGCAATTACGCGACCCTCCTGGGTCAGAGGCTGAAGGGCACCCTTTCCAACCGGGCCATGTTCGGGATGACGATGGGAAAGGCCACAACGCGTTCCGTCAAGGATTTGGACGCGATGAAACCCGATGAGCGTCCGGACATGGTACTTGTCGAATACGGCGGCAACGATTGCGATTTCGACTGGGAGGCGATTGCGCGCGATCCCGCTGCCTACCATGGTCCCAAGACGGACATCTCGCTTTTCAGGGAGCTGCTGCGCGCACTGATCGTGAGGTTCTCCAACAGGCGTGTCCTGCCTGTCCTTCTGACGCTGCCGCCGCTGGACGCCGACCGGTATTTCGCATGGGTCAGCCGGAACACCCCGGAAGCCGCCGTAAACATCCTCGCCTGGCTGGGAAGCGTGAGCAAGATTTACTGGTGGCAGGAACGGTACAATGCAGCCATTCTGGAGGTGGCGGCGGAAACCGGAACCCATGTCATCGACGTCCGGAGCGCCTTCCTGAGGGAGCCCGATTATCGGGACTTCCTGTGTTCGGACGGCATCCATCCCAATGGCGAGGGCCATGCCCTGATCGCCACCCGGGTCGGGGATTGGCTTGAACGGTTCTGCGGAAGGATGCTGCGCGAGCACCCGGCGGATGCGGCGAAACCCGTGCAGGAAAAACCCGTGCGGACAGAGCCCATTTCACAGCCCGTTCCCTCCAAGCCCGTGCCTGCGGACAAGAACGACCCTGTTATGGTATAATTTCCGTGAGCCTCGCAAGATGCGGGGAAGACGGGTTTAGCAAAGGCAGGTATGTGTGGAATCACGGACAGAAAAACGAATACAGGGAACAGTTCCCTTCACCGACAAAATCGGTTATGGCATAGGGAATTTCGCCACTGGGATATCCATACAGGTTGTCGGAGCCTATCTTGTGTTTTTCAGCACGGCCATCCTGCATATGCCTGGATCGCTTGTCGGTTTGATCGTCTCCATCGGAATTGTCTGGGATGCCGTCACGGACCCCGTCATGGGGTATGTTTCCGATCATACCAAATCGAAACGGTTTGGCAGGAGGCACCTGTACGTCCTCATCGGGACAATCGGCATGGCCATCAACAATTATTTCATATGGGCCGTGCCTGATGCGGGAAGCATCGCCCTGAAATTCACCGTGATGCTGTTTCTGATCCTGCTGATGAAAACGTTCATGACGATCTATACAACGCCTTATACGGCGCTTGGCTCCGAAATGTCCAGAGATTACGATGAAAGGACATCCATTCAGGGGATCAAGACCATTTTCTTTTTGTTGGGACTCGTTTTCGTAACCGTATTCGGATTGTATGTGGTTTTCCAGCCAACCGGCCGTTATCCGGTGGGCCAATTGAATCCGGCGGCCTACCCGAGGCTTGGCCTCACAACTTCGGTTCTGATCCTCATCTTCGGTTTGGCCTGCTTCGTCGGAACCAAAAGATACATTCCCATTTTGCAGGCTTCACACAAGCCCCCTGAACAGGCTTTCAACCTGAAGAACATGATCGTGGACATGATCCGCATCTTCAAAAACATTCCGTTCCGGAGTGTCGCCTTCGCATACATGTTCAACAACCTGGCCTCGGCCATCGTCAGCAATTTGGGTCTTCATGTATTCACCTATACTTTTTCGCTGGACAGTCAGAAAATCGCAGTGGTCATGGGAGTGCAGTTCGCCACCAGCATCCTGGGACAGCCGCTATGGACCGTCATCACCAAAAAAATCGACAAGAAAAATGCGTTCCGGCTTGCCATCCTCATCAGCATCGTCTCAAGCTTGCTTTTTGCCCTGCTGGTTCTCAACCGTGGCGTCATATCTCAAAACGTCATGTATTTCCTGCCTTTCGCCATTCTCGCGGGATTCGGACTGGGCGGAATGTTCACCGTTCCCCTGTCGATGATCGCAGATGTGATCGATCAGGACGAACTGAAGTCGGGAGAACGGTTGGAAGGCATTTATTTCGGGTCGCTGACCCTCTTCTACAAGTTTTCCCAATCGATCACGCTCGTTCTGGTCGGCTTTCTGCTGGATATTTTGAAAACGATACTTGATTAAGCGTTGTTGTCCTTCTTGCCTTTCAGCCTCAGTTGCGTTTGAATTTCTTC
>JANYKF010000267.1 GCA_025361665.1 Clostridiaceae bacterium | reverse complement strand
GTGTAAAAACTCACTTTTGTGAGTTTTTATGCAGGATGTCTCTGACATCCTGCATGTTGAAGGCACATTTTGTGCCTTCAACACACCAAATCATGTGATTCGGTGCCATCCGGCGGCATTTGCCGCCGGATGCATGCAAGTTGCAAAATGCAACTTGCATGAAGAAGTCGAAAATCGACTATTTGCACGAGAATCAGCAATTGATTTCAATGGAAACGGCGGAAGGTGGAATCCATGCTATAATAAAGCCAATATAAGCAAGGAGAAGCCTGAATGAGGAAAATCCTGGTCACCCTACCGCTTGATGAAAGACAGAAGCAGCTGCTGGAGTCACAGGCACCTCGTGCGGCCTTCAGCTATCCGGGATCTGGCGGCTTCACAAAAGACGATGTGCATTCGTCCAGCATCATCATCGGCAATGTTCCTCCCGCCATGCTCGAGGGCGTAAACCGGTTGGAATGGCTGCAGCTCAATTCCGCTGGAACGGACGGTTATGTGACTGCCCTGTCCGGAACCGGCGCAATCCTGACCAACGCATCCGGCTGCTATGGCCTGGCGATATCGGAACATATGATGGGGATGACGCTCTGCCTCATGAAAAACCTGCACATGTATCTTTCCAATCAACTAGCAGGTTTATGGAAAGACGAGGGGCCCGTCACCTCCCTGTATGGCGCGACGGTCCTCATCGTGGGCCTCGGCGATATTGGCGGGGAGTATGCGGGCAGATGCAAGGCGATGGGCAGCACAACCATCGGCATTCGCCGTGTCAAGCGCGAAAAGCCGGCTGAGATCGATGAAATGTACGGGCTGGACCAACTGGATGACATCCTCCCGAAAGCGGATGTTGTCGCATTGAGCCTTCCCGGCACAAAGGAAACCCATCATCTGTTTGATGCGGACCGTCTGTCGAAAATGAAGAAGGGGGCCATCCTGCTGAATGTCGGCCGTGGGACCGCGATCGACCAGGAAGCCCTTTTCGATGTTCTTTCAAGCGGTCATCTGGGCGGCGCCGGCCTTGACGTGACCGACCCGGAGCCATTGCCGAAGGAACACCGCCTGTGGAAAGCCCCCAACCTGCTGCTGACCCCCCATGTATCCGGCGGGTACCACCTCGCGGAAACAAAAGAGCGGATTGTCCGCCTGAGTGCCCGGAACCTGCACCACTTCATGGAAGGCAAGCCATTGGCCAGTGTCGTTGATTTCACCACAGGGTACCGTAATTCCCTGCAGGCAGACTTTCCGTGAAAGATGGAACCCCATAGGGTAATTCCCTGCCGGCAGGCTTCCGAAAAAAGTGGAATCTTATAGGGCCTCCCTGCAATCAGGTTGCCGTGTAGTATTTTTGCACCGTCTCCTGAAAATCGTAATAGGAGCGCTTTGGCACACCATCCTTGCGGATGATTCCCCACCCGCATTCCGCGGGGCACCCGGCTTGGCCGCAATGCCAGCATGCCTGATCATCGCGCCAGCTGTACAGGAAGCTGCCCAGAACATTGGGGTACGTTCCGAAAATCTTGAGGGCAGTGCTCAGATATTCCCCTTGTTCCTTTTCCGTATGACCCTCCTTCCAGGCATAGTGCCATGCCTGGATGTGACAGACCGTATTGACGCCCGGCTGGATTTTTTCCGTTGTCGCCTTCGGCATGCCTCCCATGGATGAATAACCCCACTCGTTGATGAGGACGGGTTTCCCGGTCACCTTGAAGATTTCATCTATCCAGAGGATCCAGTCCTGTGGACCGCCAGGAATCCACGAACCGAAATAGCCGTCGATTCCGGCATAGCCGAAGGGATGATCTTTCATGGTATACAGCTGTTTAAACAGCCACATGCCATGGGTCGTGTTGATGCCCGACGGGTTGATGCCGGCCATGACGTCCGGATTTCCCTTCCGGATGCCTCTGCCGCCGGCGAGGAGAAACCGGACTGCCTGATCCGGCGTCATGGGTCCGCGAAATTCCGGAATATCCATTTCGTTGGAAACTTGCCACAGATCGACAATCCCGGCGGTCTGCCCGGCAATCTCGGCGCAGCCTTCTTCATACGCCTCATAGAAGCCGGCCTCATCGTACTTGCCTGCCCATGCCGGTATTCCCGGCATCCACGATCCTTCGCTTCCTTTATCCGGATCGAACCCCATGATTCCGGAAAGCGGCGTGATGCCCATCAGTTTGAAGCCCATGTCATGGATGTCTTTTGCCTGCTGGAGATTTTCCAGGAACTTTTCCGACAGGGCTCCCCCTACCTTGTCCTCAAACGGATATTCAAACCCGATTCGCAGCCATTGGATGCCTGCGGCTTTCATGAGGCCGAAATCCGGGTTGAGGGTCAGACTGGTTCCGACTATCCTCTTGCATTCCTTCATTTTCCCATCCTCCGCAACATTTTCCCTGCAGCAGATATCGGCAGCCCGGCGCTGTGCTTCTCAACGAAGACCGCTGCTGGGAAAGCCTTTACAAGAAAGCGTCTTCGCCGCACATACTGAAAAAGAGGAGCCCTTTCGGGCTCCTCTAAGTCAATGGCAACAGGTTCTGAATGAACGTGGAGTCCGATCCATCCCATGTACTGGTCTGGCCCGTTCAGCAGAACTGCTTTCGTCAAACCCTACTTGTATCCGTACTGGGTGCAGTAGGCTGTCCATTGTTTCGTGTATTCCGCCTGGATTTTCTCCAGACCTGCCGCATTCGCCTTGTCCATGAACGTCTTCACCGCTGCGTCGACATCCTTCACAAGTCCGGATTCCAACGGAGCCAGGTACTGGGTGAGGACTGTGCCAAGTGCCGCGCGCTCGCTCTGGTAGGTGGTGTAATCTTCAGCGAAGCCGCCGCCGATGTT
>JANYKF010000265.1 GCA_025361665.1 Clostridiaceae bacterium | reverse complement strand
GATTCGGTGCCATGCAACGGCCGGAGCCGTTGCATAATGCAAGTTGTGAAACACAACTTGCATGAAAAAGTCGAAAATCGACTTTTTGCACCAGAATCAAGGATAATTGGATTGAAGTGGAGACATACAAGGGTCTGGAACTGATCAATGCTGAATTCGTTCAAAATGTGAAAGTGTTGGCGGAAAGATCGTGAAAATCACCTTGATGTCGTGGACGGCCGCCGCAGGTGCAGTCCATGTCAGGTGATACTGCGGGGGCATGGACACCCGGTAGGCTTCCGGCACGCCTTCATTGAGTTCTACGCCGAATTCGCCGGAAATGACGCATGGACCCGGCAAGCCTGAAAACGGGCGTACTTCCAGGTGTATTCCGCCGCGGTCCAGCGAGATAGAATTACCTTGTGAGCCAATACTACCTTGTGAGCTAATACCATCTTGCGAGATAATGTTATCCCTGTCTGCCGTCGGCTCCGACAGGGTATGAAGCAGCCAGGAGATGACAACGGGCTTATCCGCCTCAATATGATCCCGCACGATCAGCATGCCGTCCGGATACAGCGTGAAACACCGACGCCAGGCTTTCAACATCGGATATGCCTCAATCAGGTCAAGTTCCGCGAAAAGCAGATCCCCGATGTCACCGTATGAAATGATTCTGCCGGTGGCCCTGTGACTGTTGCTCTCCTGACCCATCCCGTCCACCAGAATGGCATTATGGGCCCGGGTGCTGTTCGTCCATTCGCGATGATGCCGGGTGCCATATTCCCTCCCGAAGTATCCGGACGGGGATATGAGCGTATGACCCCGGTGAATCAGCGCAAACGAACCCTGATCCGGATGCTGGTGGCTGGCGGAGCCATGACGGCTGGCCCTGGCCAGAAGAGCCGTATCGTTTTCCGGGTTCGCCAAATCAGTATGCAGACTAATGAATCCGGCATCCGGAAAGGAGCGTGCACGGGTCCATTCATTAGCGGGCTTTTCGCTGACCGGCTTCCCGTCGGGAATGAAAACATCAAGGAGATGCAGCTTGAAGATCCCTGGCGCCGCTGCCGCAGAGGCCCATCTGATCGCCAAATCGAGACCGGATCGCTGCGCATACAGCCGGTAAGGATTCTGGGCGAAAAACCCCGGCCATTCCAAGTCGTCGCTTTTGCACCAGTATCCGTCGCAGAACGGATGGCTTTCCCATCCGGGCGGGCTGAAATGAAGGAAAAAATGGATGGCATTCTGGTAGAATGGCCTGTCCAGGAACCGGAAGCCGGCAAAGCGCTCCACCGCCATGAAAAACGTCAGATACCATTTGGTATAGCTGCTGCCGTAAAAAACGCCTTCCGCCCAACCGCCGTCAGGACCGCCATAATGCGGAAAGAAACTTCCATAGATGTCAAGGGACAAGGAGAGCCAACGTTCCAGCGTTTCATGCGTTACGACGCTGGTGCCCTTCAGGACCAGGGCCGCCTCGCCAAGGTAGGCAGGCACGCGGCCCGCATGGGAATTCCCCGGATTTTGCGCGAAATCCAGCCGTATCAGGAGTTCTTCGCACTGTTGGGCGTAAGCGGCAATGGTCTGTTCAACCCAGATCCGCTCTTTGCTGGAAAGCAGGTCCCATGTCATGTCATAAACGGAGGGCAGGCATCGGGCATGGCTGAGACCCACTTCGTCACCCCATGGTCCCAGAAGTGAACACGGGCCGGCCGGATTCCATCCGCAAATCGTCAGCAGGCTCTCCACCGCATGCTTTCCCGCCTGCCTGTCGCCCAGGAGGGCATGGCCCAACGCGCAGGCCACCAGATCCCGGTCGCAGAAATCCCGGTGTCTTCCAAAATACTCCCGATAGGGAAGTGCGCTTTCATGGAGATGAAATCGGGGCGGTTCCGGCATGCCGGCCTTCAGTGCCGTTTGAATGTTGCGCTTCAGGGTTTCGATCTCCGCGGACCGGATTTCATTCAAGCCGGGTATGTCGCGGGAAAAAAACAGATGGCGCGGATGTTCCATGGGTACCGATGCCAATAC
>JANYKF010000242.1 GCA_025361665.1 Clostridiaceae bacterium | reverse complement strand
GCTTGACGTTGTCATGCCCTTGAAGGACGGCCTTGAAGTGCTGGAGGAGATGAAGGATTTCGATGCGGCCGATCACCCTGTCACCATCATGCTCACGGCCATTGGCCAGGATCACTATATCCGGCGTGCGCTGGCCCTCGGCGCGGAGTATTACATGATCAAGCCCCTTGATCTTCCCCTGCTGGGCAAGCGCATCCGCCAAATCTACAAGGACACGCTGGGAACACCAGCGATCCTGGAGAACAGCGGGGAAACCCATGTCAGGCGCCCCATTGACGCCGTAACCCGGGAAGAGCTGGACAATGAGGTGACCCTCGCGCTCCGCGATGTGAGTGTTCCCCCGCACCTGACCGGATACCTGTTTCTGAAGAAAGGCATCGCGGCCACGGTCCTTAGCGCGAAAGGGTTCATTCCAGCA
This sequence comes from Clostridiaceae bacterium, assembly GCA_025361665.1. Lineage (GTDB taxonomy): Bacteria > Bacillota > Clostridia > DSM-8532 > DSM-8532 > JAEWSN01. Next base: position 13,659 of record JANYKF010000242.1, on the reverse strand, counting down.
ACAAAGGAGCTATATCCTTCCATTGCGGAGGAGTTCGGCACCAGTGCGGGAAAAATCGAACGCGCCATTCGCGGAGCCATCCAGAAAGCATGGACGCGCAAGGATCAGACAAACGCTTCCCAGTATTTCACCTATGCGGGGAAGTACAAAAGCATCAAGCCGACCAATTCGGAGTTCATCGCGACGGTTGCCACAAAAATCAGGCAGCGTCTGAAAATAGAAGGGACCTGAACCGCAAGTCTGCACCCTCGTGTGTTTCTCAGGGCGCGGGGACGGGAGTGGCCGCCGGTGCGGCGACTGGAGATGCAGCCGGACTGGGAGAAACTTCCGGGACGATCATGCCCGGATCCAGGATGATGGCGCCATCGGTGACCGATGATGCCGGCAATGCGGAGCCCGGGCCATGAAGTGTGCAGTATTCGCCTTCCGCGGCTTCGTATTTGACATCCAGCGGATACTTGTCTTCAGGAAAAAGGGGTTTGTATTCCACTGGACGCCGGATGCGGACAATTTCCGCCACAGTATCCGGAGGGCAGAATTCATTGGCGAGCAAGGGGCGTCCCTGGGCATCGATTTCTAGCGTGGTGACCCTTGCGAGGTAATGGACGGCGCAGATTTCCGTTGCTTTTGGTTCTGTGCCCCTGATGAACATTTCGGAGTGGACGCGGCTGCCGCGTGGATCGGCGGCACAGTACTCATTCGGCCGAAGCCCGGAATCCATGCACACATCCACCCTGATGACATTATCCGGCGCTTTCTCGAAAAAGGGTTTGGACGGAAGCCCCTCGTGGATTTGCGTCATCACGAGGTTCCAAATGTTCAGGGCGCTGTTCCGCTCCCCGGTTGTCAGCTTCACGGCCGTATCGTATCCGTACCAGGCCACGCCCACGTAATACGGGGTGAAGCCGCAGAACCATTTGTCCTTGTTCTCGTCGGTCGTGCCGGTCTTGCCTCCGGACGGGATGGTGACGGTGACTTCCTTCTCCTTGCCGTTCCTGTCCGTTGCGGTGGCCTTGTATTTCACGATGCCGTATGGATAGGCGGTTCCCTTCGTGATGACGTCGCCGAGGATGCTGTCCATGATGTAGATGGTTTCCGGGGCATAGACTTCCCTGTGGACGGGGACGTTGTTCAGGATCAGCTTGCCGCTGTAATCCAGCACCTGGGTGTAGAACATCGGCTCGCTGAAGACACCCTGGTTGGCGAACACCGTATAGGCAGCCGCCATCTGCAGGGGCGTCATGCCGCGGGTGAATCCGCCCATGGCGATGGAGGCGTACTGTTCCTGCCTGCGGTCGATGCCCACTTTGGCCAGATACTCGAGGCCCGTCTGGATGCCGGTGTTGAAGATGAGGTTCAGCGTGGCGACCACGTTGCGGGAACGGTACAGGCCCTGTCGGACGCCGGTCAGGCCGAAGTTGGCATTCTCCACGTTTTTGGGCCATTGCTTGCCTATCGTCTTGTCGTTGAGGTACTGGGGCACATCATCGACCACCGTTGCGGCCGTGAGCTTTTTCGAGTCGATTCCCGGCGCATAAACCACCAATGGCTTGATGGAGGAACCTGGTGAGCGTTCCGCCTGGGTGGACCGATTGAAAACGGAGCCCAGCTTTTCCCCCTGTCCGCCGTATATTCCGCGAACGGCACCGGTCTTCGGGTCCATGACCACCATGGCACCCTGTGCGGGCTCCACGGTCAAGGGGTTTTTCCCGCTGAAATTGTTCGGATCGTTGAATACGCCGTCAAGTATTTTCTGTATCTTCGGATCCATCGTCGTCTGTATCTTCAGGCCGTTGTTGTAGATGACGGTAAGCGCGGTCAGGTCGCTGTAGCCGTATGTGGTCATCAGATCCCGTTTCACGCGTGAAATGGCCTCATCCACGAAGTAGGACTGCTTGCTTGTCACGGTGACTTTTCCGGCTTCCGGATTGTAGTTGAACCGGATATTCTCCGCCTTTGCCGCATCATACTCCAACTGGGTGATTTTTCCCTGCTCGAGCATGAGGCTCAGGCACAAATGGGCGCGCTCGATATTGGCCTTGATGTTGGCTGGACTGATGGGCATGTACTTGTTCGGCCAGTTGGTGATACCGGACAGGCTCGCGCACTCGGCCAGGCTGAGGGTGCGGACATCCTTGCCGAAATAGCCCTTCGCCGCTGTCTCGATGCCGTAGAAATTGCCGCCCATCGGGATCGTGTTCAGGTATAGGGTCATGATTTCCTCTTTGGTGAGGCCCTTTTCCAGCTGGATGGCCTGCCACTGCTCCTGCACCTTGCGCTTGATGGTGGTCTCCTGATTGCCCGTCAGGTTCTTGATGAGCTGCTGGTCGATCGTGGAACCACCCTGGATGTCCACTTTCGGGTCTATGAAATGTTTCAGGTAAGAGACCAAAGCTGAGCCGATTCTTTTGTAGTCCACCCCGTCATGCTCGAAAAAGCGCTTGTCCTCCAGAGCCACATAGGCCAGGATGAGTTGTTTCGGGATTTCGGGATAATCGATCCAGACTCGGTTTTCCCCTTGCTTCAATTCCGCGATCGTGTTCCCTTCGAGGTCATAGATGTATGAGTTGAAGTTTCTCACTTTCAGGGTCTCCGGGTTGATGGCGGGTGTGGACTTGATGATCCCGTAGACGCCGCCGCCGATCAATCCTCCGCCGATGCAGCCGATGAGGAATATAATCATGACGGCCAGCAGCAGCAGCTGTCCGAAGATTCCCAAGACAATGCCCGCCACCGTGCGGGTTCTTTTTGTCGGGGTCGCTGTTGGCACGGGTCGAGAGGGCGTGCTCCTTTTGGATGTTCCGGATCCGTTCATGGATGTTTTTCCTCCAGGGTGTCTTTTGCTTTGGCAATACCGGGCGTTGTGGATTCCCATGGACCATGCAGCCACATGCCATTATATCACATGACCGGAGACAGCCGCAAAAACCGGTATGCGCGTGCCCGGCTTCTGCACTGAAAAAGTCAACCCGGCATCCGGCGTTTCGGTCATGCTTTTTATGCGATTCACTCCAATGCATCTTGCTATTCATCTGACATAACCATACAATAGAACGCAGAAGAACAATGGGTTACATCATTTCGGATCAGGATGCTTGAGGGGTTGGGGGCAGGAGATTGATATGAGTCAGCTTGTTGTGGCAAAGGAAAGAAAAGCACGCAGATCCTGGTATTTGTATGATTTCGGCAACTCCGCCTACGCCTCGGTCGTTCTCCTTGCCGTTTACTCCGCTTTCTTCAAGAATGTGGTCGTGGGTGGCGCGGAAGGGACCCGTCTCTGGGGTCTTTCCGTCGGGGCCGCCGCCATCATCGTGGCGGTCATTTCACCGATTCTGGGTGCCATTGCGGATGTCACCAAATCAAAAAAGAGATTTCTGATGGGTTTCACAGTCTTGTCGGTTGTCTTCACAGCCGCCTTGTTCTTTGTCGGCAAGGGCGATGTGTTCAAGGGCATGCTCTTTTTCATTCTGGCGGAGATAGGATACCGTGGCGCCCAGGTGTTTTATGACTCATTGCTGTCGGATGTCTCCACGCCTGAATCCATTGGTTCCGTCTCGGGCAAGGGTTGGGCGTTCGGCATGGTCGGCGGAATCATTGCCCTGCTCCTCGTCCTGCTGCCCATCCAGCTGGTCGGGAACCAGGCAATTCCTTTTGCATTCCTGATTACGGCCGTGTTCTTCTGGGCATCTTCATTACCTGTTTTCCTGTGGGTTGAGGAGAGGCATGATCCGACTCAAATCCGGAAAGAAAAGTTTACCATCGGCCTGGCCTTCAGGAAACTTGCCCTGACATTCCGTTCCATCAAAAGCTACAAGGAATTCATCAAATACACCGTTGCCTTCCTGATTTATAACGACGGCATCATGATGCTGATGGATTTTGCCGCCATCATCGGCGCCACGCTGATTGGCATGAAGCAGACCCAGCTTATCCTGTTCGTCATCCTCATCCAGGCTGCCGGTGCCGGCGGGGCCCTGCTGTTCGGACGCATTTCAGACAAGAAAAGCAGCAAGGAAGCCATCCTGTTTTCTCTCCTGATCCTGATTGCCTCCGTCTCGGTATTGCTGTTCATCAAGGAGATCGCCTGGTTCTATGTGATTGGATTTTTTGCGGGATTCTCGCTTTCCGGCGTCCAGGCCGTCAGCCGGACGATGGTCAGCCAACTTGCCCCCGCCGCAAAGATAACGGAGTTCTACGGGTTCCTTTCGGTTGCCGGCCGGACGTCCACTTTTGTCGGACCGCTGGTCTTCGGCACAATCTCCTATCGCGCCCACAACTGGTACGTGAACCATGGATTTGAAACCAAACTGGCTGAGCAGTACGGGATACTCTGGGCGATCGGATCCATCATTGTCTTCCTTGTCGTCGGCATGCTCATGCTGCTTGTCGTGAAGCGCGTTACCGCGAAGGAACCCATCCGGTATTGAGGGGATTGGCGCTGTCAAGGTGACGCGACCTGAATTTGATCCATGGCGGTGCGATACCTGTAAAATGCTCCCAGCTCCCCGGCGCAGGATCCAGGGCGTCTTCCATGACTTCCTTCATTTGAGACAGGTGAAAGCCTTCTTCCATCAGGCCGTTGACCAGGCTGCCCATTGTATGCCGGTATTCAAGCGGTTCTTGAATCCTTGCGGTCCGCGTCTGATCATAAACCCACTCCTGGTCCGGATATGTCGCCGCAATCCCGTCCCGGTAGAGGTGCCTCATCGTGTATCCTTTTCCGTCCCAGTCTTTTTCCGTCATTCCCCAGGCAAAAGGATTGGCGCACATGAAGTGATAAAGCCCACCCTCGCGGATAATGCGGGAAACCTGATGAAACACCGCTTTTGCGTCCGGCACGAAGTTCAGGGAGTAAGGCTGCCACACGATGTCAAACGCATTTTCACCGAAGCACGACAAATCCCGCATGTCACCCTGCCGCAGATCGATCCCTACCCCGTAATGCGCTGCTGCAAGCCTGTCTTGTCTCAGCTGGGAGTCTGAAAGGTCAAGTACCGTTACGGCAGCCCCCATCAATGATTCCCATGGTCCTCCTGCACGAATGCAACGGATTCAGAATCGGGATTCTTGTGCATAGTGTACCATATCCGCGATCCGTGACTTCAGCGGACCTTGCATGACGAACCGCGAACCTGTGAGCGAAGGCTGTTTCGGCCAATCATCGCGGCCCGGTGAAAATCTGCAGAAAAACAGAGATTTTACCTGCTCCGCCATATATAATGGAGTGCATGGCAAGACTCGCCGAAAGGAAGGAATTCGAATCATGCTTCAGAATGTCTTCGACGTGTTGAAAGCGCGCGGCTTCATTGCGCAGACCACTCATGAGGAAAAAATCAGGGATCTCCTGGGTGCGGGCCCGGTCACATTCTACATCGGATTCGACCCGACGGCGGACAGCCTGCATGTCGGGCATCTGCTCCAGCTTGTCGTCATGGCCCATATGCAGCAGGCCGGACACCTTCCCATCGCCATCATCGGCAGCGGTACGGCCATGGTCGGGGATCCCTCGGGCAAGAGCGACATGCGTAAAATGCTGTCAAGGGAGGAAATCACCGCCAACGGCGAGGCGTTCAAAAGCCAGATGCGCAACCTGGTGACTTTTGGCGAAGGCAAGGCAAGGATGATAGACAACGCCGACTGGCTGCTCAACCTCAACTATGTCGCTTTTCTGCGGGATATCGGCGTTCATTTCTCCGTCAACCGCATGCTTGCGGCGGACTGTTTCCGTAGCCGCCTTGAGAAAGGGCTGTCATTCATCGAATTCAACTACATGCTCATGCAGGGATATGATTTCCTGAAGCTTTATGAAGACTACGGCTGCAGGCTGCAGCTCGGAGGGGACGATCAATGGTCGAATATCCTCGGGGGCGCGGACCTGATTCGCCGCGTCCATGGCGAGGAAGCATACGGCATGACCTTCACCCTGTTGACGACAAGCGAAGGCAAGAAGATGGGCAAAACGGAAAATGGCGCCGTTTGGCTCGATCCGGCCAAAACAAGCCCCTACGAGTTCTTCCAGTACTGGCGCAACATCCATGACGCGGATGTTGCGCGGTGTCTCAAACTGCTGACGTTTCTGCCGCTGGAAACCATCGATGCGCTGACGGCTGACGGTGCAGACATCAATGCGGCCAAGTCGGTGCTGGCTCACGCCCTGGTGGAGCTTGTACACGGCAGGGATGAGGCAGACAAGGCGAGACAATCGGCAGAGAGCCTGTTCGGGCAAGGCACTTTTCCGGCAGACATGCCTGAGGCGGTTGTCGCCGCCGATTTGCTGCAGGCAGGGGTCAATGTTCTTGATCTGCTTGTCGCAACAGCGCTTGCACCCTCAAAAGGGGAAGCCAGGCGCTTGATTCTTCAGGGAGGCCTCACGGTCAACGGGCTGAAGGTGAAAGCGCCGGAACGGATTTTCACCACCGGCGATTTGGTGCAGGGCGCTCTTGTCGTCCGCATGGGCAAGAAGAATTTCCACCGGATTGCACCGTCCTGACATTTCATCATCAGCACACCGACGGGCTCATCCATATGACGGATGCGACAGGTCCAACCTACTTGTCATCGCCAGAAATCCCCGTTATAATGGGAGAGCCACGGCAACCAGCGTTGGCGGAACCCGCGCAAAACGGGATCTCATGGGCCTTTAGCTCAGTTGGTCAGAGCGGCCGGCTCATAACCGGTTGGTCCGGGGTTCAAGTCCCTGAAGGCCCACCAGGATGGGATGTCTCATAAGCCGAAAGCTTGAGAGGCATCCCATTTGCTATGTGTGAGGAAAACCCAGGGTGCATCACAAAAAGAATGGTCATGGAAACAGGTGGGGCTTGTGATTTTGAACGGACGCCTGGGACTCATCCGCGACATGCTGCCCGAGTGCGCAAAACTCTGCGACGTAGGGACGGATCATGCACGCATCCCCGCTTCGGCACTGCTTGACGGGCTGTGCCGAAATGCGATGGCCACTGATATCCGCCCCGGGCCGCTGGAACGCGCGTCACGCACCCGCCGGCATTTCGGCCTTGATGCGCGCATGGAACTCAGGCTCGGAGCGGGGCTCGATCCAGTCTCTCCGGGCGAATGCGATGTTCTGGTCATTGCCGGCATGGGAGCCCTGATGATCATCGATATTCTGGAATCCGGAGCCGATGTCGCCCAACGGGCATCGTGCATCCTCCTGCAGCCCATGCACGCACAGGAGCGGCTCCGCCCGTGGCTGCGGCGCAACGGGTATGTCATTCTTTCGGAACGGCTGGCAGGTGAGGGCGAAAAGCGGTACCAGGTACTGGCTGTCCGGTACAACCCGTCAGGAACCGAAAGAAGCCAGCCATTGGATGAAATGCCTCGGCCTTCGGGCTGGAGGCTGGTTCCGGAGAATGCCCTGCCTGGAATGCCCCCCAATCCGGCAAGCGCAGTTTATGATCGGCTGGGATTTTCGATTGTCAATGGACCGGATCCATTGGCTGTCCCCTGGGTTCTCGACTGGATAAAACGGCAGCGGCGTATTGTTGCAGGACTGCAAAAAGCCGGACGCGGACAGGGAGATCCGGAAGGAATACTGCAAAAATCCGGACGCGGACAGGGAAACATGGAAGGAGTACCGCAAAAAGCCGGACACGGACAGGGAGATCCGGTTGAGGCGGCAGTTTTGCTTGAACAGATGGAAAGCTGCCTGCAGGTGCTGCAGTCAGACCCTGGCGGGGGTGGCGGAGGAAACGGATGTTTACACGTCGGCATGAAACCTGTATCATGGGATGGGCATGAGGCATGAGCAGGTCGGATGGTCGCGGACACAGGCGCCGAAAGGCCGTGTGCGAGGAAAGTCCGGGCTCCGCAGGGCAAAGGTGCCGGGTAACTCCCGGTGGAGGCGACTTCAAGGAAAGTGCAACAGAAATAGACCGCCTCCGCTGCTTTCGGGCAACGGATGGTAAGGATGGAAAGGCGAGGCAAGAGCTCACCGGTTCCCTGGCGACAGGGAGCGCTCTGCAAACCCCACCTGGAGCAACACCGCGACCGGGGACACATGGGCGGCCCGTCCGTCCCCGAGAGGTGGCTTGAGCTTTGCAGCAATGCAAGGCCTAGACAGATGATCATTCAAGACAGAACCCGGCTTACAGACCTGCTCATGCGTCATGCCATGAAAAGGGTGTCCGGGAAAAGGGATGCTTCTGACAATGGATGCACGAACAAAGGATGCCACAGATAAGGGATGTCCCCGCGGCGGAAACTGTCGGGACATCCCTTTGTCACTTGACTGTACGCGGACGTCATGAGGTCGAGTGGCCGGAAAGCGGCCATCATGTGGCTGAATGACCGGATTGCGGATTTCATGTGGTTGAATGGGAAAGGAAGTCCTCATGGTATCATTGCAGGTTCAATGCCACTCGAGTATATTGCGGACCGATGTGCCGATACAGGTGCTTCTCCCGCAGCCATCCGAAGAAGCATCCTCCACCGGCCCGACTGCCGGGAAAAGCGGCATTCCCGTCCTGTACCTTTTGCATGGCCTTTCCGAAGACCAAACCGCCTGGGTGCGGCATTCCTCCATCGAACGGTGTGTGGAGCCGCATGGAATGGCAGTCGTCATGCCCGCCGCCGGACGCAGTTTCTATACGGACATGCGGCGGGGTGCCGGATACGGACAGTTCATCGCGGATGAACTGCCGTTTCTGATGAAAAGGCTGTTCCGCTTGTCTGACAAGCGTGAAGACACTTTCATTGCCGGACATGACATGGGCGGATACGGCGCCTTAAAGACCGCAATCGCCCATCCGGGACGGTATGCCGCGGCAGCAAGCCTTTCAGGGGCACTGGATCTCAGGACGCTGTATGAAGTGCCAGATGATGAAATCCGGCAGGAATTGCTCCAAGTCTTTGGGACGTGGAGTGAATGCGTGGCCGGCCGTCATCATCTTCCGGAAATGCTGGAACGCGCCGTGCGTGAGGGGACGGAACTGCCGCGGCTATTTCAGTGCTGCGGCACGGAAGACTTCCTCCTGAAAGACAACCGGATGTTCGCTTCCACCGCAGGGCGCCTGGGCAGCGGGCTTGCGTATCTGGAAGGGCCGGGCGAGCACGACTGGCCATACTGGGATTCCATGCTGCCCCGGATGCTGGACTGGATGCATCCGCTGCCCTGATTTTTACATGACCAGCCCTGAATCCGCAGTCGCGGAATGCAGGGCGACGAATGAAAAAACAAGTGGAAATTCGCCCGGAACCACCTTGTGAATTGCGTGGGCATTCTGTACAATGTTTTTGTAGCACGGCAGTATGGGATCATCACGGCAGGACAGGCGGAAGATGGGACGGTGGCAGACGCGCCACAGGTTTCCATATTTCCCCCGCATCCCCGTATAAGGCCGGCGAGGCTTTATTTTTTTGCCGTTTTCAGAAAAGGAACGGCGGAGGGGAGGGGGGAAGACATGTTGGGATTTACAGACGGCTGGATCACGCTGGTTTATGTTCTTTGCATCCTGAGCGCCTTGCTGTGCGCGGTGTATGGGATCCTGAACTGGAACAAGGGCACGGACAAGGAAGCAGCCCAGATACTGGAAGCCGCTGGATGGGAAAAGAACGAATCTGAGATCGAAAAGGATCTGTAGGACGGAAATACGGATATCGGAGGGAGCTTCCATGCAGGTTACATTCTACACCGTTGCGGTCGTGCTGGTTTTTCTGTTTGTCAATGTATTTCTGGGTTGGCTCGGATACAAAAGGACGAAGACGTCCCAAGACTATCTCGTGGCCGGACGCGGTTCTCATCCCGTCATCATGGCGCTTTCCTATGGTTCCACGTTCATCAGCACGTCGGCCATCGTCGGCTTCGGCGGTCTCGCGGCCAACATGGGGCTCGGGCTGCTGTGGCTCACTTTCCTGAACATCCTGGTCGGCATTTTCATCGCGTTCATCTTTTTCGGCAAACGGACCCGAAGGATGGGGCACACGCTGGACGCACACACCTTTCCGGAATTCCTGTCCAAGCGCTTCAACTCCCCGTTTATCCAGGGGTTCATCGGAATCCTCATCTTCGTTGCCATGCCTCTCTACGCGGCATCCGTCATCAAGGGGGGCGCGAATTTCGTGCAGAGCTATTTTGGCATTCCCTATGAGGTTTCGCTGCTGTTCTTCGTGGCCATCGTCGCCATCTATGTCTGGATGGGCGGCATGAAAGGCGTCATGTATACCGATGCGTTTCAGGGCGGCATCATGTTCCTTTCGATGGTGACGCTTCTCATCGTGGCCTATTCCCTGCTCGGAGGCGTCGGCAGCGCCCATCGGCAGCTAACCGATCTTTTCACGAACCCTGCCGTGCAGGCGGATATTGCCAAGAGCGTCAAGGGAGGGTTCCAGGGATGGACCTCCATGCCGAAATCCGGAAGCCCCATGTGGTGGTCGCTTGTTTCCACCATTGTCATGGGGGTCGGTATCGGCGTCCTCACGCAGCCGCAGCTCGTGGTGCGCTACATGACCGTGAAGAGCGACCGTGAGCTGAACCGTGCAGTTCTGTCCGGCGGCATCTTCATCTTCTCCATGACCGGCGTAGCCTTCATGGTCGGTGCCCTTTCCAACGTGCTGTTCTTCAACAAGACCGGTAAAATCGCCATCGTCGCGAATGGCGGGGTCAGCGACCTCATCATCCCCGGGTTCATCAAGATGTTCATACCGGAATGGTTCGGCGCCATCTTCCTGATTTGCATGCTTGCGGCGGCCATGTCGACGCTGAGTTCCCAGTTCCACACGATGGGAACGGCGGCCGGGCGCGATTTGTACGAGAAAGCAATGAAAAGGAAAGGCAACACGATCCTCATCACAAGGTTCGGCATCCTCGTGGCCATCCTCATCAGCACCCTGATCGCATGGGCAACTACCGGTCTGCCGGCTGCCGAAGGCGTCATCGCCAAATTCACCACCGTGTTCTTCGAGATGACTTCCGCCACATTCCTGCCCATCTACATCGGGGCGCTCTATTTCCGGAACATGCCGAAGAAGGCGGCCATCGGCGGAATGCTGGCCGGATTCACCACATGGTTCGTCTGGGTGTTCTTCATCCATGCAAATTCGTCCTTCTTCCTGCTCTGCAAGCTCTTCTTCGGCGTCGACAACCTCGTAGCCGGCACAGGCGCCGCCTGGATGTCCAAAATCGGCACCACGTTCGTGGCATTGCCCGTTTCCATCCTGATCACGATTGTACTGTCTCTGGTGTACCGCAACAAGGCCGATCTCTCCAAGGAGCATCTTGACAAATGTTTTGATGGGATCTGACCCTGTACATTTTTCTTGCGTGACTGGCACCAGGGGTGCCATTCACACGCAGGAATCCAGCTTGATTTTCTCGTGGATCTGTGGTGAAATGGAAGAAACATATCACTGCGATGATCTGGAAAGTAGGTTTGTCGTCTTCCAACCAGAGAGGGGCTGCCAGCGGCTGAAAGCATCCCCGTGGAAAGACAGTCCGAAGTTCGCCGGAGAGCAGCCGGGGTGACAAGTAGTCCCGGCCGGTTCATCCCCGATACGAGATGCAGATGAGGAGGCCCGGCAACGGGCAATTTGGGTGGTACCGCGAGAAATCGTCCCATGAAGTGATTCATGGGCGTTTTTTTTGCCAAAGGAGGAGCCATGCTGGAAAAACTGGAAACAGTGCGGTCGGAAGGTATTTCGGAGATTCTGTCCGCAAGCAGTCTGGAACAGCTCCAGGAGGCCCGTCAGAAGCTGATGGGCAAGAAGGGGATGCTGACTGAAATCCTGAAGGAACTGGGCAAATTGTCCGGGGAGGAACGCAAGACCGTCGGCCGTCTGGCGAACGAGGCCAAGGAAGCCATCGCCGCCGCCCTCGAACAGCGTCAGGAAGCCATCCTCGCGGAAGCGTCCGCCTTCACGGGAGAGATCGACCTGACCAGGCCCGGGATGGCCATCCCGTCCTGCGGCCTGCACCCAATCACACAGATGGCCTACGACCTCAACGACATCTTCCGATCCCTCAACTTCGAGGTCTATTCCGAAAACGAAATCACGAGTGAATTGTATGGATTCGACAATCTCAATTTCCCTCCGGAGCATCCGGCCCGGGAATCCATGGACACCTACTGGATCGCCGGCACCGAGGAAAAGCGCGGCGCGGAACGCCTGGCGCTCCGTCCGCACCTGACGGGCGCTTCCATCCGCTATCTGCAGCAGAAAGGCGCCCCGGCCCGGTTCGTCTATCCGGGTCGCGTCTACCGCAACGAAGCCACCGACGCCCGTCACGAGCGCGCATTCTTCCAGTACGAGGCGCTGATTGTCGACAGGGATTTCGCCTTCGCGTCCGGCCAGCTGCTCGTCAAGTCCATCCTCGAGAAGGTTTTCGGCCAGGAAGTGGATGTGCGCATGCGGGCGGGGTTCTTCCCGTTCGTCGAACCGGGTTTCGAGATCGACATGAAGTGCCTCGTCTGTGGCGGCAAGGGCTGCAGGGTATGCAAGCAGGTCGGCTGGATCGAGGTCATGCCAGGCGGATCGCCGCATCCGAACGTTTTGAAGGCGGCCGGGCTCGATCCGGCCGTCTGGTCGGGATTCTACATCAACATCGGCCTGGACCGCCTGGTCATGATGCGCTACGGGGTGGACGACGTCCGCCTGTTCCACAGCGCGGACCTGCGGTTTCTCAGCCAGTTCAGGTAGCAGGAGAGGATAGGAGACAGGATCATGAAGGTATCGCTCAATTGGATTCGTGAATATGTGGACCTGCCAGCCGATCTGACGATGGAACGCTTGGCCAGTGACCTGACGATGCGTACGGTCGAGGTTGAGGGACATGGAAACCTCGCGGATGGACTGAAGAACATCGTGGCCGGCCGGATCGCGGAACTGAACCCGCATCCCCGGGCCGATCGGCTGCGCGTCGTGATGGTTGACGTGGGGGAAACGGTCCCGGAACAGATCGTCTGCGGGGGCTCCAACCTTGAGGTCGGACAAATGGTTGTGGTCGCCCGGCCGGGTTCAATGGTGCGCTGGCACGGAGAAGGGGATCCCGTCGAAATCAAGGCCTCGATGCTGCGAGGCGTCTCATCCGCCGGCATGATCTGTTCGTCTTCGGAAGTCGGACTCGCCGATCTCATTCCGGCTGCGGACGCTCACGAGATCGCGGACCTTGCCGGAATCATCTGCAAGCCAGGGCAGAACCTCGCCGGGGTACTCGGGCTCGATGACGAGGTCCTCGAAATCGACAACAAGTCCCTGACCAACCGTCCGGATCTCTGGGGCCACTACGGCATCGCCCGCGAGCTTTCCGCCATCTATGGAAGTCCGCTCAGGCCGCTGTCCGCCTTCCATGCGGAAGCCGATTTGCCCGCTTTCCCCGTGAAGGTCGAGAATTCCGATCTGTGCCGTCGCTACGCGGCGGTCGCAATCGAGGGCCTGGTGAACGAACCCTCGCCGCTATGGCTGAAAACGGCACTGCTGAAGGTCGGCATGCGCCCTATCAACAATATCGTCGACATCACCAACTACGTCATGTGCGCGGTCGGCCAGCCAACCCATGGCTTCGACCGCGCACGCATCAGGAATGAAATACGCGTCCGAACGGCGAAGGACGGTGAAGTTCTGGAGCTCCTCGACGGCAGGAAACTGGTCCTCGGGCCGAAGAACCTCGTGATCGCAGACAGCGGGGCTCCCCTGGGGCTGGCCGGCATC